>JABFXK010000053.1 GCA_013361785.1 Sphingomonas sp. | reverse complement strand
TGGCGCCATCGAGCTCGCCGCCGTGATCAGCATCGCGTTCAACTATTGCTTCGCGATGCTGTGGATCACCGAATATGGCGAGCGCGAAGGAATGAAGCGGTTCCTCGCCGATTATGATGGGGTCGACCGCGCCGCTCCGCCTGCGCCGGAGAAGAAGAAGAAAGCCTAGCTGACGCAGCGGCGCAGCAGCTTCGCGTTCACCGAGTCATCGGTGGCGATGTCGGCGAAGAAGCCGTCGAGGAAGGCGATTGCCTTGCTTGCGCTGCGCGGATCCAGGCCTGGGATCGACGTGATCGCCGCGGTGAGCTGCGGTCGCTCCGCCCGCATCTGCCTCGCTACCTCGATCACCTGCGCATTGTGCGCGCAATAGCCGCGATAGACGCGCTGGCGAACCGAGCTGATTTGTAGCTGCTCCGGTGTGGTCGCGTGGGGATCGCCGACGAAACCGGAAAAATCAAAGTCGTACGGTACCGGGACCGTCATGCCGGGCGCGCCGACGCCGAGAAGCTTGAAATTGTGACAACATTCTTCGCCGGCGGGTCCGGCGCGCATCGACCAGTCATGATTGGCGATCATGTCCTCGAACAGCGCCGAACGGGCCGCGTCGGTCGGACTTAGCCATTCCAGCGGGATTGAGGCACCGGCCCGGACTTCCTTGAGGCCGTTGCGTCTCGCAAGGTCCTTTTCGTCTTCGAGGAAGAAGGCGGCGCTCGAGGTGATCGTGCGGCCGCCGGCGTCGCGATAATCGACCGTCGCAAGCCGCGCTCGAAAGCTGAGCGGAGTCAGCAGATTGTACATCTGGTAGGTCGCGTAATGGAGGAGCACATATTGCTGGGCCGACGAGCCGCTGTGGCAGTGGGTCATCAGCTTGAGCTTCTTTTGTCCGGCGAAAACCGAGCCGGCCGGCGGCGGCGTTGTGAACTCGACTCGAAGCGGCGGAAACTCGCAGGTCTCGGAGAGCCGATTCACATGGCCGCGAAGTGTCAGGGTGATCGGAAGCGCCTGTCCGGACGAATCGGTGAGGGTGCCGGGAACAGCGGCGTTGGTCGTTCGGTCGTTGATCAGCCTGGAGAGCGGTGCCTGGATGATGATGTGAATCGGGTCCGATGCGGCGAACAGCGGCTTCGGCGGCTGCTGCGCTCCCGCGGGCGCGGCGACAAGGAACAGGCAAAGACCGACGAGCGCGAACACCCCCCTCATGGACTCGTTCTCCCCACCGTGTGCGGGTTCATCTTCCCGCCGACGATCTCGAGCCAGCTCAATGGACCGCCATAATAGCGCGAATTGCCGGTATCGATCCGCGCGAGCCGACCGCTGCCGAGGAACTCGATGCCCTTGAGGTCTGGCGTGTGGCCGATCACCATCCGCTGCGCCCCGTAAGCCACGAGCTCGATGTCGAGCTCCTGGTCGACGGTCAGCGGCTTGGGCTGCGGCCTCTCCTTTGAGCGGACTTCTTCAGCATCGGCGTCGCGCATCACCAGACCTCGGTACCAGAGCGGGCCGAGTGGGTCGTAGAGGATGGTCGACGGGCCGTCGTTCGCGCTGGCCATCGCGGCAGCGACGCGGCGGTTGATCTCGTCGAGTGTGAGCTTCGAATATTCGGCGCTGAGGCCGCCGTGGACGAACAGGGTTCCGTCGATCTTCACGATCGCGGGGTTGCTCGCCGCCCATTTGCCGAGCTCGCCCGACGGGCTCCAGGCGTCGCGGTGCTCGATCCAGCCGAGCGGGTGCTGCGCCATCCACTGGTCGCGCAGCTGTGAGGGGAGCGCCCTGGGATTGGCGGCTTCGAGCTTTTTCGCCTCTGAGAGGTACAGCTGCTCGCGCCGCGCCGGCGAGCGCTCGTCGGCGTAGGACGCATATTCGCCCGGCGTCGTGTAGCGGTCGTCGCCGAGCAGGTTCATCGCCTCGTGATTGCCGAGAACGACCACGACCTTGCCGCCGGCGCGCGGCGCTTCGGCTTCGAGCTGCTGAAGGCTGCGGATGATCTGGAGCGAATTGGGCTCGCGGTCGACGATGTCGCCGAGCTGCACCAGCGTCGTCTTGCCGCCGGCCCAGTGTCCGGCGGGGTCGATGATCCCGGCGGCGCGCGCGATGTCGAGCCACGCGGCATAGTCGCCGTGGAGGTCCCCGACGGCGACAATCCGTTCGGGCTGTTTCGCGGCTTCAGCGGGAGTGAAGGAGAGCAGCGCCGCAAGCGCGAGAAACGCGATGCGGATCATCCGGCCGAGCACTTGTGGCTTGGCTGCCCCCATGACGGCAATGTCGCACCGTCAGCTTAGACGGGCAATGGCGTTAATGTTGGGTGGGATCAGTGGCGATGCGATCAGAGCCTGATTTCGACCCATTGCAGATATTAAAGCGTCCTGAGATACCGACCACATGTTGTTGCCCATCGCCACAACGCTCATGGCTGCCTTGGCTTCCGGGCCTTTGCCGAATCCTCGGGCGATCGCGGAAATTGAGAGCAAGCTCTCGGCCGTGAAGTGCGTACGGCCGCTTGGTCGTTGGTCGCGACATTACTCTTATTGGCAGGAAGGGTCGGTGGACAACCGCTACATAGACGTGTGGTTCATCGAGGCAGGGCATGATGGAGTACGAGCCGGCCGTTTCGTCACCGCACCAGAACCACCGATGCTCGACGACAGCCAATTTAGGTTGGTGTCCGGAAAATATGACATCGCGGCACACCGCTTTGTGAAGTTCTACTGCGGCACAAATCGCTAATCCGCTGACGTCAGCCTTCCACCCAAAGCAGACGTAAGCAATCAGGCCGCGGCGGCCTTGCGTGTCGTCGGCTGTGTTTTCGGCGGCTTTGCCTTCTTTGGCGCGGGCAACGGTTCGAAGCTGCGGGTTAGGGCGCTTCCGATCTCACCGATGAGGCCGAGGCCGTAGAAGCCGAGGACGATCGCCATCGCGGCCGGGCGCTGCCAGACGGGCAGGTCGACATTCTTCCCGCGCGTCCAGATGCGCCACCAGCTCTTGCCGACCTTGCCGCCGAAGAATTTCAAGGCGAACGCCAGCCTGCCCATGCGCGAGCGGGTCGCGGTCTGGAAGGCCTGGTAATCGCGGTCCATGCCCATGGTCCACGCGCGCCAGACGAGGAACTTGTAGCCGGGGTGCGGCGCGTGGACGGTCATCGCGTCGGCGGTGCGGGTGTAGTCGTAGCCCTTCGCCGAAAGGTCGCGGAGCCAGAAGCCGCACTGCTTCTTGAACGCGGGCAGGTCGGGGAACGGATTGGCGCGGAAGAAATCGGTCCTCACCGCGCAATTGTTGGCGTGGATCTTCTCGCGCTTCACCGTCTTCGTCCGCTCATCGCGCAGGTCGAAGATCCAGGAGAGGGCGAAGGTCTTCGACAGCAAATCGTCGTAGCCGAGCACGGTGAAGCCGCCGACGGCCATGATCTTCGGATCGGCGAAGGGTTTGATCAGATTCTCGAGCCAGCCGGGCTGCGGCGCGGCGTCGCTGTCGAGCATGATCGAGAGATCGGTCTTCGACCGGCCGATGCCGTAATTCTTGAGCTTGTAGTAAGTGAGGCCGTCCGTCGGGATCACCTCCAGGTCGGCGAGGTCCTTCAGGCGCGGGGCGGTCGAGGCGAGCGCCTGCTCGATCACGGCCGGGTCGACCGCGTTCCGGTCGTAAAGGTACATGATCCGCGGCTTTGCCGGCATTTTCGGCGCGACGTCGGCGATCTCGCGCTCGAGCGCGGCCATCGCGGCGCTCGTCCATTTGTCCTCGACGTCGATCGCATTTTCCCACTCGATCACGATGGTGACGGCGGGGAGGGTCGCTTTCCTGGCCATTGCAGGGGCGAATATAGGTTCAGCCGGGCGTCAGGCCAGCCCTCTAAACGTCCCTTAAGGATGCGTTGAGGCGGATTTGCTTGAAGTCCCTTCGGGCATCCACGATATATTGGTGGTGCGAGAGGGGGCCATTTGCCCCCACGCGAAGGAGAAGAAATGGCTGAATGGAATGACCCGCGCACGACTGGCGTGAACACCGCGACCGTCGGTGTGCCGCGCGCCGCCCGCGATGCGGGCCTTCGGTCGTACATGCTGTCGGTGTACAATTACATGGCCTCGGGCGTGCTGCTGACCGGCATCATCGCCCTCGGGTTCGCCAACAGCAGCCTCATCAACCTGATCGTCAACCCGGCGACGGGGCAGGCGACGCCTCTGTTCTGGATCGCGCTGTTCGCGCCGCTGGCAGTCGTTTTCATGCTCGGCTTCGGCATCAACCGCATCTCGGCAGGCACGGCGCAGGCCCTGTTCTGGGTCTATGCGGCGCTCGTCGGAGTGCAGTTCTCGAGCCTGTTCCTGGTCTACACGGGAGCATCGATCGCCCAGGCCTTCTTCGCGACGGCCGCGGCGTTCCTGGGATTGAGCCTTTACGGCTACACGACCAAGCGCGACCTGTCCGCCATGGGGACCTTCTTCATCATGGGCGTTGTCGGGCTGTTCGTCGCGATGTTGCTCAACCTGTTCCTGCGCTCTCCCGGGTTGAACCTGGCGATCAGCGCCTTGGGCGTCCTGATCTTCGCGGGGCTCACCGCCTACGACACGCAGAAGATCAAGAGCATCTATTTTGCGGTCGCGGGCAACGGCGAAGCGATGGCGAAGACCGCCGTCATCGGCGCGCTCAACCTCTACATCGACTTCATCAACATGTTCCTGTTCCTGCTGCGGTTCATGGGCAACCGCCGCTAGGATCGGACGCATTCAACAAGAAGGGCCGGCGGAGCGATCCGCCGGCCCTTTTGCTTGTCTTACGCGGGCTGCGGCTGCGCCGGCTGGGGCGGGGTCAGCCCCATCTCCGCGGCCTTGTCGTTGTCGAGTTGGTTCGCGCGCTTGTAGGCTTCGCGCGCGGTCAGACGGTCGCGATAGCGGAGGAAGCTGTCGCGCTCGGGAAGCATTCCGAACTGCATCGGGAACATGATCTGCGAGCCGACATAGACGTCGGCGGCGGTGAAGCGGTCGCCGCAGACATAATCGCGAAGGCTCAGCAGCTCGTCGACGACGGCGATCGCCCGCTCGTAGCTGCCGTAGCCGAACATCCGCTGCTTATCCTCGGGCGGGTCCCAGCCCATCACGTGATTGGTGCCCGCCTGCTCCCACGGGCCCGCGGCGTAGAAGAACCAGCGGTAGTAATCGGCTTTCTCGTCCTCGCGCGGGCCGAGACCCGCCTGCGGGAAGACATCCGCGAGATAGGCGCAAATCGCGGCGCATTCGGTCACGACATGGTCGCGATGCTTGATCGCGGGGACCTTCCCGAGCGGATGGACCGCGAGATAGTCCGCGCTCTTCATCCGATCGTAGGCGACGATTTCGGTTTCGTACGGCGCGCCAACCTCCTCGAGCATCCAGCGGACGATCCGGCCACGCGACTGCGGGTTGGTGTAGAAGATGAGGTCGGCCATCGAACGTCTCCCGTCTTGAACAGCAGACGCGCCGATTACGCCTGTTCGAGCGACTGCTCCAGCATCTCCAGCATCGCCTTGAGGGATTTCACCCGAACCGGGCCGCGGCCGATCGCACCAAAATGCTCCTCGCGGTGCATGGTCGGCCGCTCTCGGCGTGCGAGCGCCATGTGGACGAGGCCTTGCTCGTGGTCCCCCGCAGGCCCTGCGAAGCCGGTGACTCCGAGCGCGATGTCGGCATGGGAGCGGGCGAGCGCGCCTTCGGCCATGGCTCGAGCGACGGCTTCGGAGACGGCTTCGTTTTCCTTGAGCAGGTCGGGTTCGATTCCGAGGAGCTCGGTCTTCGCCTGCTCTGAATATGCGACGAAGCCGCGCTCGAAGCCGTGACCCGCGCCCTCGATGTCGGTCAGCAGCGCCGCGAGCATCCCGCCGGTGCAGCTCTCCGCGGTGGCGACCGTCAGCTCGAGGTCGCAGACGCGGTGCATCAGCCGCTCGGCCTGTTGGTCCAGATGATCAGGAAGAGCGTCCTGGAGAGTCTCACTCACCGCGTTCACCGCGCTGCGGCGCGGGGGCTGGGCCGGTGCGCTCCGCCGCTGTGGCATCACGCGCCGCGCGGAATTCGCTGTCCGCCGACCAGTTCGGCCACTCGCGCGAGTTCGCCAGCCTCAGGCCAACCTGGTGGAGCAGCTCGGCATTCTCCGCGACTCCGCTCCAGTCCCAGTTGGCATGCCATTCGTCGCTCGGCTGGTGATAGTGCAGACGGTTGAACTCTTCGGCCAGCGCCTCGCCGCGTGCCGTCCCGCCGTTCACCAGATCGAGCCCTTGGCTGAAGCTGATCGCGGGCACGCCCTGCTTGGCGAACGAGAAGTGATCCGAGCGGTAAAAGCCGCCGGTCTCCGGATGCGGGTCGGGCGTGTAGTAGCGGCCCTGCGCCTTTCCGGCAGCGACGACGTCGTCGATCAGGTCGAGCTTGGCGGTGCCGCGGATGGTGAAATCCTTCTGCCGCCCGACCGGCTGCCAAGCATCGACGTTGAGGTTCGCAACGGTCTTGCCGACGTCGTAAAGCGGGTGGGTGGCGTAGTAATTGGAGCCGAGCAGCCCCTTCTCCTCGCCGGTGACCGCGAGGAAGACGATCGAGCGGTCGGGGCGCGGCCCATGCGCCCATACGCGCGCCTGCTCGATCAGCTCGGCGATGCCGGTGCCGTTATCGACCGCGCCGTTGTAGATGCGGTCGCCGGTCGCGTCGGGTTTACCGATCCCGAGGTGGTCCCAGTGACCCGAGTAGATGATCGTCTCGTCCGGGTATTTCTTGCCGGGGAGTAGGCCGACGACATTGTGGCTGGTGATGACTTGCGGCGTCGCCGAATAATGCGCCGTGAGGGTCGCCTTCAGCGGCATCGGCTGGAAGTCGGCGCGCCGCGCCGCGACCTCCGCCTGGTCGAGGTTGAGCCCCGAGCGCTGGAAGAGCTGCGCAGCGAGCGGACGCTGGATCCAGCTTTCGAACTGCGTGTGGGCGGCGGCTGGATTGTCGCGGACAATATCGAACTGCGCGTTGGTGTTGGAGTTCTGGACGACCTCCCAGCCGTAGGACGCCGGCGCGGTCTCGTGGATCAGGATGACGCCCGCGGCGCCCTGCCGCGCCGCCTCCTCGAACTTGTAGGTCCAGCGGCCGTAATAGGTCATCGCCTTGCCGCCGAACTTGCCGGCGACCGGCTCGCCAGGAGCAGCGGCGAAGTCGGGGTCGTTGACCAGCTCGACCAGGATCTTGCCGTGCATGTCCTGGCCCTTGAAGTCGTTCCAGCCGCGCTCGGGCGCGTCGACGCCGTAGCCGACGAAGACCAGCGGTGCATTCTCGATGTCGACTCGGCTGGCCCCGTTCAGCGGCGCGAGCACGGCGATCTCGGGTCCCTGCTGGAGCGGGACCACGGTGCCGTTCTCGTTGAGGCTGATCTGCGGCGTGCCGACGATTTGCGATTCGAGCAGCGGCACCTTCTGGAACCAGGTGCGCTTACCGTTGACGATGTCGCCGCCGGGCTGGACGCCGGAGGCTTTGAGCTGGTCAGCGATATACTGGATCACGGTAGGCTCGATCGGCGCGGCCGTGCCGCGGCCCTGGAACGCGTCCGAGGCGAGCTGCTTGTCGACCTGCGACAGGCGCTGCGTGCTGAAGGCGCCGAGATGCTGTGCGGCGACGGGAACGGCGGCGAATGCGATCGCAGAGGCAATCAGCCAGCGGGCAGTGTTCACTTCATCTTCTCCCCAAATGCACGGCGCACGGCCGCCGGAGCGACCGCGGCGCCAAAAGCTTGCATTGGGCCAACTAGTTAGCGGCTGGCCGCGGGGGAAGCCCCTTCGTTCGATGCGACTGCCGCTCGCGCGCTGCCCGTCCGATAGCGGTCGAACCAAGCGAGGATGGCGCTCGCCTTGGCGGCGGACTGGCTCGGGCGGTCCGTCAGTGTTTCGTGGCTCGCGCCCGGAACCTTGACCAGCATCGTGGGAACCCCGCGAAGCTGGAGCGCCTCGTAGAATTGCTCGGCCTCGCTGTCGGGCGTGCGATAATCTTCGCTTCCGACAACGACCAGGGTCGGCGTCTTCACATTGCCGACGAGGCTCAGCGGCGAGTGCTGCCAATAGGTCATCGGGTCTTCCCACGGCAGCTTCGAAAACCAGTAAGGATAGGCGAAGTCGGCGATGTCCGCCGTCAGCCCCCAGCTCGCCCAGTCGATCACCGGTTTCTGCGCCGCGGCGGCCTTGAAGCGGTCGGTCTTGCCGACGATCCACGAGGTCAGCACGCCGCCGCCCGAGCCGCCGGTCACGAATAGGTTGTTGGGGTCAGCGTGACCGGTGGCGATCGCCGCGTCGACCACGCTCATCAGGTCGTCATAATCGTGGCTTGGGTAATTCTTGTCGATCTGGTTGGCGAAGTCCTCGCCGTAGGACGTCGAGCCGCGCGGGTTAGAGTAAACGACCACATAGCCGTGGGCCGCATAGAGCTGGTCGTCGGTCGAGAATTGCGGACCATAGGCGGAGAAGGGGCCGCCGTGGATCTCGAGGATCAGCGGATATTTCTTCGCCGGGTCGAAGTCGGGCGGAGTGACCATCCAGGCGTCGATCGGCCGCTTGTCATATTCCGACGAAACCGGGAGCTTCTGGACCTGGCCGAGCACCTTTGAGTCGAGCAGGCTGGAGCTCAGATGGGTGAGCCGACGGACGCCATTGCCGGTGGCGACGGCCACCTGGTTTAGATGGAGCGGGTCGCCGGATGTCATCGCGACGACATTGTTCTTCGACACGGTGAAGTCGCCGCCGGCATAGGGCCGGTCGATCTCGCCGTTGCCCATGTCGCTCGCGATCTCGCGGATCGAGCCGTCGAGGCCGACCCGCTCGACCTTGTTGACTCCGCGATCCTCGACCTGGACGTAGATCGAGCGGCTGTCGCCCGCCCATTGCGGGTTGCCGACCGAGCGGTCGAGCGAGGCGGTGAGGACGCGCTTGTTCGATCCGTCGATGTTCATCACCGAGAGCCGCCGATCCTGGTTGCCGAGCTTCTTGTCGTCGAAACCGACCCAGGCGATGTATCGGCCATCGGGCGAAACGGCCGGCGAATTGTCAGGGCCGAAGCGGCTGGTCAGCGCGACCGGAGCGCCGCCGTCGATGCTGATCTTGTAGACTTCGCTCTGGAGTGCCTCGCGCTGCCAGTTTGGCGAAAGGTTGGCGCTGAACAGGATCGAGCGGCTGTCCGGCGTCCAGGAAACGTCGCCGCCGGCGTTGTTCGAGCCGAAGGTCAGCTGAGTCGGAGCGCCGCCGTCCGCCGGAACCCAGAAGATCTGCCGGTAGCCAGGCTTCAGATAGCCGGCCGCGTCGAAGCGGTAGGTGACCTTGTCGATCACCTGCAGCGGATCGGCCCATTTTGCGCCCTCGGGCTTGGGCGGCGCATTGCCAAGCTTGGGCGCCTCATCGGGGACGAGCATCGAATAAGCGATGCGCCGGCCGTCAGGCGACCAGGCGATGCCGCTCGGGCTGTTGGGAAGCCCGGTAATGCGCGCGCTTTCGCCGCTGCCCATCCAGCGGACGTAGAGCTGCGTGCTTCCATTGTCCGATGCGACGTAAGCGAGACGGGTCCCGTCGGGCGACCAGCGGGGGGAGAAATAGGAGCCCGCACCGGCGAGCAGAGGCCGCTGCTGGCCTGTCGCGACATCGATGAGCCAGATCGTCGGGCGCGGCCGGTCGATCATCACGTCGTTGGACTCGCGGACGTAGGCGATAGTGCGTCCGTCGGGACTGATCTCAGGATCGCTCGCCCATTCGAGGTTGAACAGGTCGGAGCCGGTCAGATAGCGGTTCGGGCCTGCCGCCGGTGCGGCGAATGCGGGCGCAGCAAGCGCGGTCGCGGCGAACAGCATCGCCAGTGGCGAGAGCAAGCGAAGTCGAGTCACGAGAAGTCCCCTCCGGAATCGGAATGGAGGAGACGATTCAACTTTCGCGCGCGCGCCGCAACCCACGCGTCGACAAACGTCAGACTAATTGTTCAACCGGACGGTTGACAATATGCGGCGCGGCAATCATTACTCTAAACCATATGGTTGAAAATCGACTCGATGTGACGTTCCGCGCTTTAGCCGATCCGACCCGGCGGGGGATGCTTGCCAGTCTGGCACTCGGCGACAAATCGATCGGGGAGCTCGGCGAGCCATTCCACATGACGTTCGCGGGCGCCTCCAAGCATGTGAAGGTGCTGGAAAGTGCTGGACTGGTCGCGCGGCGCAAGGCCGGACGCAGGCAGATCTGCACCCTCAGGCCCGAGCCGCTCAAAGAGGTGGAGGACTGGCTTCGGCAGTGGGAGAAATTCTGGACCGCGGGCCTCGACCGGCTGCAGGCCCTGGTTGAGCAGGGGAAGGACGAATGAGCGATCCCGCCGTCGTCACGGTGGAGCGTTACATCGCCGCTCCGGCCGAGCGCGTCTTCGATGCCTGGCTCAATCCCGAACAGGCAAAGAATTTCCTGTTCGCGACACCTGGAGGCGAGATCGTGCGCTGCGAGATCGACGCACGGGTCGGCGGGCGTTTCCTGATCACCGACCGGCGAGCCGAAGGCGACGCCGACCACCACGGCGAGTTCATCGAGATCCATCGCCCGCAGCGCCTCGCGTTCCTGTTCCGCGGGCCGGGCACGAGGGAGGGCGAATGGTCGACGGTGACGGTCGAGTTCGCCGAGGCACCGAGTGGCTGCACGCTGACGCTGACGCACGAAATCCCGCCGGAATGGGCCTCTTATGCCGATCCGGTCCGGCAGGGCTGGACGATGATCCTCGACACCTTCTCACGCCAGATGGAGGCGAAAAATGGCTGAAGCCGTACTTGCACCGATCCAGCGCGTCGGCCGGGACGCGATCCGTCTCGAGCGCCTGCTCGACGCCCCGCCCGAGACGGTCTGGCGCTACCTCACCGAAGGGAAGCTTCGCGAACAGTGGTTCATGGGCGGCACGGATGCGCGCCCGGACAGCGACTTCGAGCTCATCGTCGACCACGACAAGCTGTCGCAGGACGACGTCCCCTATCCCGAGTCCTACGAATGCTTCAAAGGCGCGGTGTGGAGCGAGAAGGTGCTCCGTTTCGATCCGCCGCGCCTGCTCGAAACCACCTTTGAGGGCGGCAAGAACGGGACGGTCACCTACGAGCTGTTCGCGGAGAGTGGCCGCACGCGCCTAGTGCTCACGCACGCCGGGATCGTGAGCGCGAGCGGATTCCAGGATTTCGGCGGCGGCTGGACCTCGCCCCTTGCCGTGCTCGAGCAGAAGCTGGCCGGGCGGAGCGTGAAGAATTTCTGGGCGCTTCACACACAGTCGCGCGTCGCGGTCGCTAAGGCGCTCGGCTGATCAGCCTAGGCCGCTTGTGCTCGCCGGTTCCACGTTCGCGCCGAACGTGTACACGAGCCTTCCGCCGAGCCATCCGCCGGCGGCGAGGACGACGGCGCTAATGATGCTGATCGCGACGGCCGACATCGTGATCGCCACGCTTGCCGTCAGCGCTTCCTTGCGCAGGTACAGGGCAACCGCGTAGCCGATCCACGCGGTACCGACCACGCTCATGTGCACTGTGGCGTGGCCGACCAGCTTCTGGTCGAGGCGGATGAGATCGATCATTCCGGCGCCCATGGCGAGGAGCCCTCCGGCGAGACCTCCCGCCATCAGGATTGCCGCGATGTGCGTGTCGTGGGTCAGCCCGGCCAGCCAGGCCAGGTCCGCGATCGTCGCCGACAGCAGCAGCCCGATCGGGAAATGGACTAGCGCCGGATGGACGGGATGACCCAGCATCGTTCGTCAGACCAGGTGGAATGTCGCGGCGACGAGCAGCAGGAAGCCGATCACCGCAATGCCGGCGTGGGTGAACACGATGCCCTTCGACGCCACCTCTTTCTTCACGTGGATCGAGGCGAGGTAGAAGCCGCCTAGCGCTGCGACCACGAGGATCAGGAGCGCGATCGGGACCATGCCCTTGCCCGCGTCGGAGCCGCCGAGAACCACGAGCGCGGTGAGGACCAGGCCGGTCGCTCCGAGCAGCATGTGAACGATCGACAGGGCCCATGGCGCGAGGCGGCCACGACGCACCGAGCTGGCCAGGATCAGCCCCCCGAGAGCACCTATGGCGAAGATCAGAACTGCGATTTTGAGCATCTTTCCCCTCCGTTCTGCGCGTGGATTTCACGCTTCAGGTGCGCCTTAGATACAACAAGGATGAATCCGGTTCCCGAAAAGTTTGTTCGATCTGCATGCTCCTTGACGCGCGTCCTGAATGCTGTGTTATACATCTAACACAGGAGAAGATGATGAGCCGTTCAGTGATTTTCTTGCTCGTGCTGCCGTTCCTCGCCGGCTGCAATGTGCATTCGAAGAATTCCGGCGGCGACGAAAATGTCAGCCTCAGCGCCGATCAAAACGGGCAGGTCGCATTCAATTTCCCGTTCGCCAAGGGCAGCATCAAGCTACCCGCCTCGATGATGCATAACGGCGAGATCGACCTCGACGGAGTGAAGATGCCCGCGGGCACCTCCACGACCGGCTTTCATATGAATTCGGTGAACCATCGGACGGTGATCGAGATGGGCTTCACCAATCCGCAAACGCCGGACCGGGTGCGCTCCTACTTCCTCGACGCCTTTTCGAAACAGGGCGTGACGGCCAAGATCGAGGGGAATGCGGTGACCGGCACGTCCAAAGACGGAAGCCCGTTCACGATTGCCGTCACCCCCGGACCCAGTGGTTCAGAGGGTCACATCCTCATTCATTCAAAGCACTGAGCCGGGCGGCTACTCGGCCGCCGAAGTCTCTCCGTCGGCCTTCTTCTTCGCGGCGGGTTTCGCCTTCGCCTTCGGCTTGGCCTTGGCGGCCTTGGGCGGTGCGGGGACGATCTCGAAGCTTGGCGCATTGTCCTTGATCCGCACCTTGACCTCGCCGCCGTTCACCAGCTTGCCGAACAGCAGCTCCTCGGCGAGCGGCTGCTTGATCTTCTCCTGCACGAGCCGGCCCATCGGGCGAGCGCCGTAGAGCTTGTCGTAGCCGCGGTCGACGATCCACTGCCGGGCCTCGTCGTCGAGCTCGATGTGGACGTTGCGGTCGGCAAGCTGAAGCTCGAGCTGGAGGATGAACTTGTCGACCACGCGGGCGACCACCGCCGGCGGGAGATAGGCGAATGGCACGATCGCATCGAGGCGGTTGCGGAACTCGGGGGTGAACATCTTCTTGACCGCATCCTCCTGCGCATCCTCACGCGTGGCGGCACCGAAGCCGATGCTCTCGCGCGCCATGTCCGCGGCGCCGGCGTTCGTCGTCTTGATCAGGATGCAGTTCCGGAAATCGACCGTCTTGCCGTGATGGTCGGTGAGCTTTCCGTGGTCCATGACCTGCAGAAGGATGTTGAACAGGTCGGGATGCGCCTTCTCGATCTCATCGAGCAGCAGCACGCTGTGCGGGTGCTGGTCGACGGCATCAGTGAGCAATCCGCCCTGGTCGTAGCCGACATAGCCCGGAGGCGCGCCGATTAG
This sequence comes from Sphingomonas sp., assembly GCA_013361785.1. Classification (GTDB taxonomy): domain Bacteria; phylum Pseudomonadota; class Alphaproteobacteria; order Sphingomonadales; family Sphingomonadaceae; genus Sphingomicrobium. The sequence continues at coordinate 13,905 of JABFXK010000053.1, read as the reverse complement.
CCGGCTGACCGCATGGCGCTCCATATATTCGGACATGTCGAAGCGCTGGAGCGGGATGCCCATGATCATCGACAGCTGGCGCGCGACTTCGGTCTTGCCGACGCCGGTCGGGCCGCTGAAGAGATAATTGCCGATCGGCTTGTCGGGATCGCGAAGGCCCGCGCGGCTGAGCTTGATCGCCGAAGCGAGCTTCTCGATCGCAAGGTCCTGGCCGAAGACGACGCGCTTTAGATCGGCTTCGAGATGCTCGAGCGTCACCTTGTCGTCGGCGCTGACCGACTTGGGCGGGATCCGCGCCATGGTCGCGACCACGGCCTCGATCTCCTTGGGCGTGATCACTTTCTTTCGGCGCGAAGGCGGCACGAGCATCTGCATCGCGCCGACCTCGTCGATCACGTCGATGGCCTTGTCGGGCAGCTTGCGGTCGTGGATGTAGCGGGCGGAAAGCTCGACCGCCGATTTGATCGCGTCGGGCGTGTAGCGGACGTTGTGGTGCCCCTCGAACGAGGAGCGAAGCCCGGCGATGATCTTGATCGTGTCCTCGATCGTCGGCTCGTTCACGTCGATCTTCTGGAACCGGCGGAGGAGCGCCCGATCCTTCTCGAAATGGTTGCGGAATTCCTTGTAGGTGGTCGAGCCGATGCAGCGGATCGCGCCGTTCGAGAGCGCCGGCTTCAGCAGGTTCGAGGCATCCATCGCGCCGCCCGAGGTGGCGCCGGCGCCGATCACGGTGTGGATTTCGTCGATGAACAGGATCGCGTTGGGGAGCTTCTCGAGCTCTGACACCACCGACTTCAGCCGCTCCTCGAAGTCGCCGCGGTAGCGGGTACCGGCGAGCAGCGCGCCCATGTCGAGCGCGTAGATGGTCGCGCCCTTGAGGACGTCGGGAACATCGCCCTCGACGATCTTGCGCGCGAGACCTTCGGCGATCGCGGTTTTGCCGACGCCGGGATCGCCAACATAGAGCGGGTTGTTCTTCGACCGGCGGCAGAGGATCTGCACGGTCCGGTCGACCTCGGGCATGCGGCCGATCAGCGGATCGACCTTGCCCGAGCGGGCCTTCTCGTTGAGGTCGACGGTGAACTGCTTGAGCGCGGATTCCTTCTTGCCGCTCTCTTTCTCGGTCTTCTCTTCGGCGCCTTCAGGCGGACGCGCCTCGGTCGAGGTGTCGCCCTTGCCGACTCCGTGGCTGATGTAGGTCACCGCATCGAGCCGGCTCATGTCCTGCTGCTGGAGGAAATAGACGGCATAGCTCTCGCGCTCGGAGAACAAGGCGACGAGGACGTTGGCGCCGGTGACTTCGTCGCGGCCCGAGGACTGGACGTGAAGGATCGCGCGCTGCACCACTCGCTGGAAGCCGCTGGTTGGAGTCGGATCGGTGGCGCTGTCGGCGACGAGGGCGCCGAGCTCATTGTCGAGGTACTGCTTCACACTGGCGCGAAGCTCGTCGCGGCTGACTCCGCAGGCGGTCATCACCTTGGACGCATGCTCGTCGTCGATCAGAGCGATCAAAAGGTGCTCGAGGGTCGCGTACTCGTGCCGGCGCTTGCTGGCCTCTCCCAAAGCATTGTGCAGGGTCTGTTCGAGTTCGCGAGCGAAACTAGGCATTTAGACGGATACTCCCGCTCCCCGCCGGGACGCCGACGGGCTTCAAAAACAATGTCATACGGCCAAGCGCGGCAATCAAGGGGCCGGTTCCGGCTTTTCCCCAGATTATCGCACGGGGAGCTGTTCGGGAGCTGAACTACGACTTCTTGAACAGCTCTTCGGCCGCCGAGCGGTGGCTCTGGGCACGCTGCATGTGCGAATCGACGCGGGCGATTTCGGCTCTCAAGAGTTCGATGCGCTCCTTCAGCTCGTCGATCGACATCGGGTCGAGGTCCTGCTTGCCAAGCGCGACCAACGGGTCGTCGGGCTTGCTCGGGAAGAGGTCGTCGACATCCATCGGTAGAGTCGTTGACCCGACCCTTCGCGATGTCAATAAGCCGGGGCTCGTGAGTAGCCCGCTTCCCTCCTCGATGACCGCGGTCATCGCTTCGCATCCGGACGGGGACGGCGAGCTGTCCGTCGTTGAGCGGCCGGTGCCGCGGCGTGGGAGCGATCAGGTCCTGGTCAAGGTCGCGGCGGCTGGCGTCAATCGGCCCGACATCCTGCAGCGCAAAGGCATGTACCCGCCGCCGCCTGGAGCCCCCGACATCCTCGGGCTCGAGATCGCCGGCGAAATTGTCGACGGGCCTGAAGAGATGCTGGGCCGCAACGTCTGCGCGCTGGTCGCCGGCGGCGGCTATGCCGAATATTGCGTTGCACCCGTCGGCACCTGCCTGTTCGTGCCCGAGGCGATTTCGCTGACCGAAGCCGCGGCGATGCCCGAAACCTTGTTCACCGTCTGGGTCAATCTGTTCGAGCGCGGCTTCGCGGCCGACGGAGACTGGGTGCTGGTCCACGGCGGGACGAGCGGCATCGGGACGATGGCGATTGCCCTCGGGAAGCTCTTCGGGCTGAAAGTGATCGTCACCTGCGGAAGCGACACGAAATGCGCCCGAGCGCTCGAGCTCGGCGCGGCGGCGGCGATCAACTATCGCGAACAGGATTTCGTCGAAGAGGTGCACCGGGTCACCGACCGCGCTGGCGTCAACGTCGTCATGGACATGGTCGGCGGCGATTATGTGCCGCGGAACCTCGCATGCCTCGCCGACGAGGGGCGGCACGTCTCGATCGCGGTGCAGCGCGGCGGGACGGCCGAGGTGCCGATCTTCGCGATCATGCGGCGGCGTCTGACGCTGACCGGGTCGACGCTCCGCCCGCGCCCGATTGAGTTCAAGACGATGGTCGCGGACGAGATCGCCAGGACCGTCTGGCCTTATGTCGAGGGCGGACGGCTGAAGCCCGTGATCGACAGCACGTTCGCACTCGCCGATGCCGCCGCAGCGCATGAGCGAATGGAATCCGGTGAGCATGTCGGCAAGATCGTGCTGGAGGTGGGTCAGTGAGCGAAAAGCTCGTCCTTCACGAATATGCCGCGTCGGGGAATTGCTACAAAGTGCGACTGACCGCGGCGCTGCTCGGGATTCGCATCGAGCGACGCGAATATGACATTTTGAAGGGCGAGACGCGCACGCCCGAGTTCCTGCAAAAGGTGAATTCGAACGGGCGAATCCCGGTGCTCCAGGCCGGCGACCGATTCATCCCGGAGAGCAATGCCGCCTGCCATTATCTCGCCGACGGGTCGCGGCTGATCCCGACGGACCGCTTCGACCACGCCGACATGCTGCGCTGGATGTTCTGGGAGCAATATAATCATGAGCCGAACATCGCGACGTTGCGCTTCTGGCTGCACGAGATCGGCATGGAGAATCTGACCGAAGCCCAGCGCCTGCAGGTGCCGCTCAAGCGCGAGGGGGGCAATGCCGCGCTGAAGCTGATGGACGAACATTTGAGCGGCCGTGACTGGTTCGTCGCCGACGACATCAGCCTCGCCGATATTTGCCTCTATGCGTACAGCCATGTCGCGGAAGAGGGCGGCTTTACGCTCGCCGGCTACCCACATGTTTCACGCTGGATCGACCGCGTGCAAGCGCAGCCCAATTATCTCCCGATCTCCGCCTGATCGGCCTTGCCCGACCCGTAATCGGGGACTACATCGCCGCCGAACCGGCCGCTCCCAAGAGGGGCGGCCCAATTTGTTTGCAGAGACGGAGAAATCCAGTGGCTCAGCCCCTGATGCCCCACGCGACCGCTTCATGGCTCGTCGAGAATAGCTCGCTTACCTTCGAGCAGATCGCCGAATTCTGTGGGCTCCACATCCTCGAGGTGCAGGCTATTGCCGACGATACCGCGGCGACCAAGCTCACCGGCCGCGACCCGATCCGCGCCGGCGAGCTCACCCACGAGGAGATCGAAAAGGGCCAGCAGGACCCCGACTACCGCCTGCAGATGCACAAGCCGCCCGAGGCGGTGCGCCGCACCCGCGGGCCGCGCTACACGCCGGTCTCGAAGCGGCAGGACAAGCCCGACGGAATCGCGTGGATCATCAAGAACCACCCCGATGTCAGCGACGGCCAGCTCAGCAAGCTGATCGGAACGACGCGCACGACCATTGCCGCGATCCGCGATCGCTCCCACTGGAACATGGCGAACATCACGCCGAAGGATCCCGTGACGCTCGGCCTGACGACTCAGCGCGAGCTCGACGCGGCCGTCGCCAAGGCGGCGAAGGCAGCTGGCCATGCCGCTCCGGTGGACACCCGCTTCGAGGGTGACCGCGATGCGCTGATCGAGGAACTTCGAAGGGAGCGCGAGCAGCACGCCCGCGACGCCGAGGCGGCCCTCGCCGAAGCCGGCGACGAGGCGCTTAGCGACGAGGTCGTCCCCGGAATCCGCGACCCGTTCACCAACCGTCCGAGCGAATAGCCGTTCGCTTGATTTGAACGGCAGCGCGGCCCAAACTTAGCCCCATGGCCGATGCCCAGACGAGCGACGTCGAACAGCTGAGCTTCGAGGCGGCGCTTCAGCGCCTCGAGGAGATCGTTCGCACGCTCGAAAAGGGCGAGGCGCCGCTCGACCGCTCGATTGAGCTCTACCAGGAAGGCGACCGGCTTCGGCGCCACTGCGAGGCTCGGCTGAAGGACGCTCAAGCGCGGATCGAGCAGATCGCATTCGGCAGCGACGGCAAGCCCGCGGGACTCAAGCCCTTCGATGCCGGTTGAGACCATCGACCGGCTCGCAAGCGAGCTGGACGCGCAGGCGAAAACGGTTTCGGCCGAGGTCGACCGTTTCTTCGCCACGCTGCTGGCACCGACTGAGGACAGCCGCGAACGCTTCTCCGAAGCCATGCGCCACGCGGCGATCGGCGGCGGCAAGCGCCTTCGGCCGCTGCTGACCGTCGCCGCCTCACGCCTCTTCGCGATCGACCGCGAGCGCGCCTTGCGCGTCGGCTGCGCGATCGAGGCGATCCATGTCTATTCGCTGATCCACGATGACCTTCCCTGCATGGACGACGCCGAGCTGAGGCGCGGCAAGGCGACGGTCCACAAGGCGTTCGGCGAGGCGGCGGCTGTGCTTGCCGGCGACAGCCTCCATGCGCTCGCGTTCGAGATCCTCGCCAGCCCCGCCACGCACGAGGACCCGTGGGTCCGCTCCGACCTCGTGCTCGAGCTCGCCCGGGCAGCGGGGCCGAACGGAATGGCGGGCGGGCAGATGATGGACCTTGCCGCCGAGGGGCAGGAGCTCGACCTGCGCTCGATCACGCGGCTCCAGCAGCTCAAGACCGGCGCTCTGATCGAATATGCGGTCGAAGCTGCGTGCATCATGATCAAGATGCCGGCCGACGCGCGCACACCCTATCGCGGCTATGCACGGAACATCGGCCTCGCCTTCCAGATCGCCGACGACCTCCTCGACACCAGCGGCGACGCTGCGGCGGCCGGCAAGCCGACCGGCCGCGACGCCAATGCCGGCAAGGCGACGTTCGTGTCGCTTCTCGGCGAGGAAAGAGCTCGGCAGCAGGCGGGCGTCCTGGTCAATCAGGCAATCGAACATCTGTCGGGCCATGGAAGCGAGGCCGACCTGCTCCGCGCCATCGCCCGTTTTGCGATAGAAAGAGATCACTGATGAAAGTGGCAGTCTATCCTGGAACGTTCGACCCGATCACACTCGGCCACCTCGACATCATCCGGCGCGGCGCGCACCTGGTCGACAAGCTCGTCATCGGCGTGACGACGAATCCATCCAAGGAGCCGATGTTCACCACTGCCGAGCGGCTGGAGATGGTTCGGCGCGAGGTGAAGGAGGTTCCCGGCGACATCGAGGTCGTCGAGTTCAATTCGCTGCTGATGGAATTCGCCGAGCAGCAGGGCGCCACCGCGATCCTTCGCGGCTTACGGGCCGTCGCCGACTTCGAATATGAATTCCAGATGGCGGGCATGAACCAGCAGCTCAACGACGATATCGAAACGGTCTTCTTGATGGCGGATGTCTCGCTACAGCCGATCGCGTCGAAGCTGGTGAAGGAGATCGCGCGCTACGGCGGATCGATCGACAAGTTCGTGACGGCCGCCGTGGCGGAGGACGTCCGCCGGCATTTGAACGGCGGTTCATGATCGGCTCAGCGGGCCCTCGCCATGGCTCGCGACCGACGGTTGGGGAGGGATATGCTCAGTAAAGCTTTGTTGGCACTGCCATTCGCGGCGTTTCTGATCGCCGCTGCTCAGGCGCCCGCTCCCGTGGCCGCGCCGAGCATCGCTCCGCCCGCCGAGGTCGTCGCCAATCCCGCGAACCATCTGTTCCTCGACCTGTCGAATGGCGGCACGGTCGAGATCGTGCTTCGGCCGGACCTTGCGCCGCACCACATCCAGCAGATCCAGGCGCTCGTCCGGCGCGGATTCTACAACGGCCTGGCCTTCCACCGGGTGATCCCCGGCTTCATGGCGCAGGGCGGCGATCCCAAGGGTACCGGCGAGGGCGGATCGGACCTGCCCGATCTCAAGGCGGAATTCACCGCGGTGCCCTTCCTTCGCGGAACGGTCGGAATGGCCCGGACGGACAAGCCCGATACGGCCAACAGCCAGTTCTTCATCATGTTCGCGCCGAGGGCGAGTCTCGATGGGAACTACACGGTGCTCGGCCGGGTCGTGAAAGGCATGGACATTGTCGACCAGATCGCTCCCGGCGAGCCGCCCGCGCAACCGACGAAAATTGTGAAGGCGTACCTGGGCAGCTAAGCGCGCGCGCCATGCGCGTCGCCGATTTCGATTTCGACCTTCCCGCCGAACGGATCGCGCTGAGGCCGGCGCGGCCGCGCGACAGCGCCCGGTTGCTGCTGGTCGAGGGCGGCGACATCTCCGATCACCAGGTGCTCGACCTGCCGGATTTGCTCCTGCCGGGTGACGTGCTTGTGTTCAACGATACGAAGGTCATCCCGGCGCAACTCGAGGGCCAGCGCGGCGAGGCGAGCATCGGCGCGACCCTGCACAAGCGCGAGGGGCCTCGCGAGTGGCGCGCGTTCCTTCGCAACGCGAAGCGGGCGCGCCCAGGCGACACGATTGAATTCGGCGAAGGCGTGGCGGCGTCGGTCGTTGACAAGGCCGAGGACGGCTCCGCGCTCCTGCACTTCCATGGCGACGAGCCAGTGGAGCTGTTGCTTGAACGCGCCGGGCGGATGCCGCTCCCGCCCTACATCGCCTCGCGCCGCGACATCGACGAGTCGGATCGTGAGGATTACCAGACCATCTTCGCGCGCGAAGAGGGCGCCGTCGCGGCGCCGACGGCAGCGCTGCATTTCACGCCCCGGTTGCTCGAGGCGCTCGAGGCGCGCGGGATCGGACGCGAGACCCTGACGCTGCACGTCGGCGCGGGCACCTTCCTGCCGGTCAAGAGCGAGCGGATCGAAGAGCACAAGATGCACGCCGAATGGGGACGGATCGACGCCCCAACGGCCGAGCGGTTGAATGCACTCCGGCGCTCGGGACGGCGGCTAATCTCGGTCGGCACGACCAGCCTGCGCCTGCTCGAAAGCGCGGCCGACGGTGATGGCATGATCCGCCCGTTCGACGGGGACACCGCGATCTTCATCACGCCGGGCTACCCCTTCAAGGCGATCGACGGGCTGATCACCAACTTCCATTTGCCGCGCTCGACTTTGTTCATGCTGGTGAGCGCGCTGATCGGTCTCGACGTCATGAAAGCGGCCTACGCCCACGCGGTCGAGGCGGGCTACCGCTTCTACTCCTACGGCGACGCCAGCCTGCTGCTCCCGCGATAGCTACTCGCGCGGCTGGAGCCAGTGGCTGAGATCGCGGCCGATGAGGGTGCCGAGGCGGTCGACCTCATCCTGGAAATAGGCCTTGATGTCACGCTGCGTGCCGATCGGGATCGGCCGCTTCTCGTCGGGGACCTTGTTCCACTTGAGCAGCCGCTTGCGAAGCGACTTCGACCCGCCGGGGGCGGTGTTCTTGGCCTTCGCGCCGGCCTCCCGGTCGAACCGGCCGCGATGGCGAATGCTCGCGAGGTACGGCAGCAACATCCGCGGCGGCCGCTTCAGCATTTGCTGGAGCAGCAGGAAGCGCACGCCCTTGCTCTCCCGCTCGGCCTTGAGGTCGGGAGCAGGGGCGGCGTCGAGACCGCAGAAGTCGAGCAGCCGCTGGTGCTGCCCGGCCGGATCGGCGACGAGATCGTCGAACAATGTGACGAGGCAGCGTTCCCGGCCGACGGTGGCGAACAGCCGCTCGACATAGGTGCCGTAGCGCGCGGCTTCGTCGTAGCGGAGCAGGCGCGGCTCGACCGTGCTCCACGGAATCCGCCGCCCCGCTGCGCGATCGGCAATCGCCGCCCACGCTTCCTCGAAGCGGCGGATGCTCTCGTCGCCGGTGAAGATCAGGCGCTTATGCAGCGAGGGGAGCAGGGTGAGCGGATCGCGCAAGCTGACGACGAAGCGCGAGTTCGGCCACAGCTTGAGCGCCGGTTCAAGCTGCTCCGGCGTGTAGAGGTACGAGACGGAGCAATCGGCTGCGACCTTCTGGTCGGCTGCAGGCTCGGGAAAGAAGTAATCCAGATAGTCATCCGTGACTCGCCGGCGGAGATCCGCCTCGTCGAGGCCACGAAGATCGTGCTGCGCGAAGAAATGCGGCTCCTTCACAAACGGGAACAGCACCTGGGGATGTGCCTGGAGCCATCGCGCCATGGTCGTGGTGCCGCAACGCGGGGCGCCGACGATGAAGATCAATCGGTCGATGTCTGCGATGCGCGGCATTGCGACGCCCCCTAGCACAGCCGAACTTGGGGGGAAGCGCACGAGCGGCTAAGCGCGCCGACGTGACCCGTTTCTCCTTCAGCATTTCCGCGACCGACGGCGCGGCCCGAACAGGCACCATCGCGATGGAGCGGGGCGAAATCCGCACGCCCGCCTTCATGCCGGTCGGCACCGCGGCTACGGTGAAGGCGATGCGGCCGGAGGAGGTGCGCGCGTCGGGTGCCGACATCATTCTCGGCAACACTTATCATCTGATGCTTCGGCCCGGGGCCGAGCGCGTCGCGAACCTGGGCGGCCTCCACAAGTTCATGGGTTGGGAGCGGCCGATCCTGACCGACAGCGGCGGCTATCAGGTGATGAGCCTTTCCGAGCTGACCAAGACCAGCGAGGAAGGCGTGCGGTTCAAGAGCCACCTCGACGGCTCGACGCACATGCTCACGCCCGAACGGTCGATCGAGGTGCAGCGGCTGCTCGGATCGGACATTGTGATGGCGTTCGACGAGCTGGTGCCTACGACCTCGCCTGCCCAACAGCAGCGCGCAGCGATGGAGCGCTCGATGCGCTGGGCGAAACGCAGCAAAGAGGAGTTCGACCGCGGCGGCGAGCATGCCGATCGTGCGGCGATCTTCGGAATCCAGCAGGGCGCGCTGAACGAGACGATGCGCCGCGCCTCGGCCGAGGCGCTGATCGAGATCGGGTTCGACGGTTATGCAGTCGGCGGGCTTGCGGTCGGTGAGGGGCAGGAGGCAATGCTCGGATGCCTCGATTTCGCCGTAGGGATGCTGCCCGCGGACAAGCCGCGCTACCTGATGGGTGTCGGCAAGCCGGATGACGTGGTCGAGGCGGTGATGCGCGGCATCGACATGTTCGATTGCGTGCTCCCGACGCGGTCGGGGCGGACGGGTCAGGCGTTCACTGCCGATGGGCCGCTCAACATGCGCAATGCAAGGTTCGTCGAAGATTCAGAGCCGATTGAGCCCGGCTGCCCGTGCCCTGCGTGCACGCAGTTCAGCCGCGCTTACGTTCATCACCTGGTGAAAGCGGGCGAGATTCTGGGCGCGATGCTGATGACCCAGCACAATCTGTGGTTCTACCAGCGGCTCATGCAGGGCTTGCGCGATGCGATTGCGTCGCAGCGGCTGCAGGCGTTCGCGGGCGAATTCCTGCAGCGGTATCGTTCCCCGGCGTAGGGCCGGGGCCCAGGGCGTTGCGGCAGCAGCGCTTGCGCGCTCCTGGACCCCGGCCTTCGCCGGGGAACAGTCAAATGGCGTCGTCCTTGACCGCTTCGGACTCGTCGGCGGGTTGCAGCTTGTCCTGCGTGCGGAGCGCAAAGTCGCTTGCGTCGTGGCGCTCGTGGAGCTGCTCGGACGGATCGCCCGTCAGCTTGTTGACCTTGCGGCCGCGCTGCACCGCCGGGCGCGCGTCGATCTGCTTCGCCCAGCGCATCAGATGCTCATATTCGCTCGTCGCCAGGAACTCGTCGGCGCCCGGGTAGGAGCGGCCGAGCGCGACGCCACCGTACCAGGGCCAGATCGCGATATCGGCGATCGAATAGTCCGCTCCGGCGATATACTCGCTCTCGGCGAGACGGCGGTTGAGCACGTCGAACTGGCGCTTGGCTTCCATCGAATAGCGGTTGATCGGATATTCGAATTTCTCCGGCGCGTAGGCGAAGAAATGGCCAAAGCCGCCGCCAAGGAACGGCGCGCTTCCCATCTGCCAGAAGAGCCATGACAAGGTCTCCGCGCGCTCGGCGCCCGACGGCGGCAGAAACTCGCCGAACTTCTCTGCGAGATAGACGAGGATCGCGCCGCTCTCGAACACCCGCACCGGCTGGGAGCCGCTGCGGTCGACCAGCGCCGGGATCTTCGAATTGGGGTTCACCGCGACGAAGCCGCTTCCGAACTGGTCGCCTTCGCCGATTCGGATCGGCCAGGCGTCATATTCGGCGTCTTTGTGGCCCTTCTCCAGAAGCTCCTCGAACATGATCGAGACCTTCTGCCCGTTGGGCGTGGCGAGCGAATAGAGCTGGAACGGGTGCTTGCCGACAGGAAGATTCCTGTCGTGCGTCGGGCCGGCAATCGGGCGGTTGATGCTGGCGAACTGGCCGCCGCTCGGCTGTTCCCAAGTCCACACTTTGGGGAGCACATATTCGGTCATCGCGGTTCCTTTGTTTCCCAGCCCGCAGGCGCAGCTAGGAACCGGAAGCCGCGCTTTCCAGTGTCAGCGATGTTCCTATTCGATGCCCGCGCTGACCGAGAGGAAGCCGGGGAGCGGGCCGTTCCACTCGCTCTTGATGTCCTCGACCACAGGCGAGCGTTCCTCGCGCTCGGGGTGAGGCTTGCGCGAAGGTTCGGGTTTGCGGCTCGCCGACTTCTTCGGCGCGGTTTTGGGACTCTCTGTATCCGAAGCCTCGTCGGCCGACCGTTCGGCGCTGCGCGGAAGCTTATTGCCGACGAGCTTCTCGATCCGGTCGAGCGCTTCGCCGTCGGCTCGGCTCGCGAGCGTGATCGCCGTGCCCTTCATTCCCGCGCGGCCGGTGCGGCCGATGCGGTGGATATAATCGTCGGGCTGCCACGGCACGTCGAAGTTGATCACGTGGCTCACGCCTTTGACGTCGAGGCCGCGAGCGGCGACGTCCGAGGCGACGAGAATGTTGATCTCGTCATTCTTGAAGCGATCGAACTCGGCGATCCGGTCGGCCTGGTCCATATCGCCCTGGATCTGCCCCGCAGCGAAGCCTGATCGGCGCAGGCTCGAGGCGAGCTCGCGGACGGTCGTCTTTCGGTTGCAGAAGACGATCGCATTCTTGAAATCTGAGGACCGGAGGATGTCCTTCAGCGCATCCTTCTTCCTGTCCGGCTTCACCTCGATCAGGCGCTGGTCGATGTTCACGTTCGCAGTCGCCGGGCGGGCGACCTCGACCGTCTTGGGCTCATTGAGGAATTTCTGCGCCAGCTTCTGGATCGGCGGCGGCATGGTGGCGGAGAAGAGCAGGGTCTGCCGGCTCTTCGGGAGCTTCGAGCAGATCTCCTCGATGTCCGGGATGAAGCCCATGTCGAGCATCCGGTCGGCTTCGTCGATCACCAGCAGCTTGCAATCGGTGAGCATGATCTTGCCGCGGCCGAACAGGTCCATCAGCCGCCCGGGAGTCGCGATCAGCACGTCGACGCCCTTTTCGAGCGCCTTGACCTGGTCGCCCATCTGAACGCCGCCCATCAGCAGCGCCATCGAGAGCGGGTGGTACTTGCCGTATTTCTCGAAATTCTCGGCGACCTGCATGGCAAGCTCGCGGGTCGGCTCGAGGATCAGCGAGCGCGGCATCCTCGCGCGGCTTCGGCCGTGGTGGAGGATATCGATCATCGGAAGCACGAAGCCGGCGGTCTTGCCGGTGCCGGTCTGGGCGATCCCGACCAGGTCGCAGCCCATCAGCACGGAGGGGATCGCGGCGCGCTGGATCGGAGTCGGTTCGTCATAGCCGCTGTCGGAAACGGCTCGAAGCAATTCGTCGGAAAGGCCGAGATCGGCAAAAGTCATCAAATCGTCCGGTTAAAGGGAGACAGGCCGCGCCCGTGCGAGGCTATCGGCGACCTCAATAATGTGGCCCCGGCAACATGCAAATCCAAGCTCGCCGGCCGCTGATCCTCTTGTGGTCGTTATGTTTGACATTACGCATTTTTCATCCGCTGCATATTGCACCAAACGCCAATTGGCTCCTGATAGTCGCATGGCCCGAGCCGAACACCAATCCAGCAGCGGGAATCTCGTGCTCGCGATCCTGGTTTTCGGAGCGCTGCTGCTCGGAGTGGTCATCCTCGGCGCGAGGCAGCTCAGCTTCGAAAGCCCGGCCTCTCACCATGCGCGAACCTTGCTGAAGCTGGACAGCACCCTGGGCGCGACACTTGAACCGCTTGACGCACGCGCGGCCCAAATGCTCGGCGGCGGAAGCCGGGTCGACGAGATGGTCGTCACCAGCATCGCCGCGGGCGGCCGCGCCTCGGCCGCTGGGCTTCGCGTCGGCGATGTGGTCGAGGAGGTTGACGGCAAGGACCCGTCGGACCTCGAAGCCGCGATCGGCGCGATCTCGACCGATCCCACGCAAATCCTCGTCAATCGCCATGGCAGCCAAGTCAGGCTGAACGTACCGGCGCCCGGCGCAACCGGCCGCGGTTGACCTGGCGATGTAGGGAGCGGCCGTGACCAAGAAGATCCTCGTCGTCGAAGATGACGCGACCACGGCGGATTATGTCGCCAAGGGGTTCGAGCAGAATGGCTATGTGGTCGACGTTGCAGGAGACGGCCGCGACGGGCTCTTCCATGCGACTGACGGTCATTATGCGGCGATCGTGCTCGACCGGATGCTGCCAGGGATGGACGGTCTCGCGGTGCTCGGCGCCGTCCGCGCCGCCGGCATCGACACCCCGATCATCGTCCTTTCCGCACTCGGTTCGACCGACGAGCGGGTGAAGGGGCTGAAGAGCGGCTCGGACGACTATCTAGCCAAGCCGTTCGCTTTTTCCGAGCTGCTCGCGCGGGTCGAGGCGCTCCAGCGGCGCGGTCCATCGGGCGCACAGCCTGTCGTGACCACCCTGCGCTGCTCCGATCTCAACATGGACCTACTTGCCCGGCGGGTCGAGCGGGGCGGCGCCCGGATCGACCTTCAGCCGCGCGAATTCCGCCTGCTCGAGCTGCTGCTCCGGAACAAGGGGCAGGTTGTCACCCGCACGATGATGCTTGAAGAGGTGTGGGATTATCATTTCGACCCGGGCACCAATGTCATCGATGTGCACATCAGCCGACTGCGCAAGAAGATCGAGGACGGCGATCGGTTGCCGCTGCTGCATACCGTGCGCGGCGTGGGCTACATGCTAAGCGAGACCGCTTGATCGATAGCGCGAGGCTCCGCCTGCGGCTTCCGGCACCGATCCGGGTTGCGCTGATCTCGCTCGTATTCGGCCTTGTGATCACCGTTCCGGTGCTGCTGTTTGTCTATCACCAGACCGACAGCCTGTTCGAGGAACGCATTCATGATCGCCTCGACGACGACGAACGGGACATCATGTTCATCTACTCGAACACTGGGGCAGCCGCTCTCCCAAGCGCGATCGAGAAGGCTCTGAAAACGGGACAGCTTCGTGGTGGAGTCGCTTTGCTCGTCG
>JABFXK010000227.1 GCA_013361785.1 Sphingomonas sp. | reverse complement strand
GTGATACGTGGACGCCCTCCGCATCGAATGGCCGCGAGCGCAACCCGCGCGGCCGAAGCGGATCGTCGACGATGGTCACTCCCGAACCGAATACCGCCTGACCGAGCCTGTCACGCAAGAAGCTGGTCTTTCGCGCGATCGACGAGCCGGTGATTGCGCCCGCGAAATGGCCGAGGAGCGTGGATGCGACCCGCTGGTCGAAGATCACCGGATATCTGCCGGGCCTGGGACGGCCCGGGTTCAGCCGCGCGACCGCCCGCTCCCCGGCCTTTCGCCCGATCTCGGCGGAACTTTCGAGATCGCCGAGGTAACGCGCGCTGTGCCCTGCATAGTCTCGCTGCATCGAGGCGCCCTCCCCCGCGACGGCGACCGCGGTGCAGCTGTGGCCGCTGGCCCGGTATGCGCCCGAAAAGCCGCCGGACGTCGCGAGCGCCATGGTCGACGCCGAGGCGCCCGCGCCCGCGCCGCTCGAGTTGGTGACGCCTGGAATCGCTAGCGAAGCAGTCTCAGCCTCGAGCGCCCTCGCTTTAAGCTCAGCGGGGTCAGGCTCGACCGGATCGTCCATGTCGAGGGACGGCGGATCGCCGCGTTCGAGCAGGTCCGGCGGCGCGAGCCCGGCATAACGATCCTCCGGCGCCTCGCGCGCCATTGCAAGGCACCGGTCCACCAGCACGCCGAGCGCCTCGTTTGACAGGTCCGATGATGCGACGGTCGCGGAGCGCTGGCCGACGAATAGCCTGAGGCCGATTTCCTCGCCTTCGGAGCGGCTGACGCTCTCCGTCTCGCCGAGGCGCACCTGCACTCCCGACGATCGGTCGCCGACGTACAGCGCATCCGCCGCGCTCGCGCCCGCGGCAATTCCGCGCTCGACGAGCGATTCGGCAATGCGGCGGGCGTCTTCGGGAGATTTCATCGGCGGGCGCTTAGTGCGGCGCGAGGCCGACGACTAGCATCGCCATGCAGACCAGCAGCCCACAGCCACGGTTTGACCGAAACAGGCGGAGCGCAAGCTGCCCATCGCGCGGGTCGGCGCGGAGCGACTGATTGGCGAGGTGGAGCGCGGCAGGGGCGAGGGCGAACAGCGCAAGCCACTCCGGCCGTACCGTCCAGATCGCGGCTCCCCACAGCGCCACCGCGATCAGATAGAAGATCGCGACTCCGAGCGGCGCCTTGTCGCCGAGGCGGCGAGCCGATGATTTCACACCAACCAGCGCGTCATCCTCAATGTCCTGGATGGCATAGAGCGTGTCATAGCCGACGACCCAGGCGATGCTTCCGAACCAAAGGAGAAAGGGCGTCCAGCTGATCGATGCAATCACCGCCGGCCAGCCTACCAGCGCGCCCCAGGAGAAGACGATCCCGAGCCAGGCCTGCGGCCACCAGGTGATCCGCTTCATGAACGGGTAGGCGGCGACCGGCGCGATGCTGATCAGCGCGACCGTTGCGGCGGTGACGTTGAGCTGGAGAAGGACGATGAGTCCAACCAGGCACAGAGCGCCGATGAGCATCCAGGCCGACCGAACCGAGACCCGGTTGCTAGCGAGCGGGCGAAGGCGCGTGCGCTCCACCCGCCGGTCGAGGTCGCGGTCGACGATGTCGTTATAGACGCAGCCCGCGCTGCGCATTGCGAAGGCGCCGAGGCCGAGCCACAGGAAAAGCGCCCACCTGCCGCCGACTCCGGCGAGTGCGACGCTCCACGCGCATGGCCAATAGAGAAGCCAGCTGCCGATCGGGCGGTCGAGCCGCATCAGCGATGCATAGGGACGCAGCCGCGGCGGAAGCGCGCCGATGAATCCGCGTCGCTCGCTGTCCGGAACGATGTCGGCGGCAGTCACCATCCGGCGCGCTCGTCCTGCCATTGCTTAGCGGAATTGGCCCGCATTTGAACCATTTGGCAGCGGCGCAGAACGGACTCAAGGCCGGAGTGTCGTGACTCTAATCCGAATCGCAATTGATTTTGCTTAACTAAGTAATAGTTGCGGAGCAGAATAGATGTTAAAGCGTTATCCGGCCGAAATGATGGCGGGCCATGTGGCCGTCAACTCAAGGATGGGCCGATGTACAAGGCCTACTTTGTGCGAAGACTGTTGGAAGCGCTTAGCTTGGCTGATCAAGCCGATAGCGATGAGGAACGTTCCGTTTACCTTCGCGCGTCCCGCTACTATCGAGAACTTATTGAGTCGTTAAATAGACGCAATTAACTGGAATCTTAACGATCGCTGTGGCGGTGGCTCGTCTGTCCCGCTAAGCGCTGGTCATGACCGCGACGCCCGCATGGCCGCCAAAAAGCCTGCCTCGGCTCTTCGTCAGACAGCCGCTCCTCGAAGGCGCGACGGTCGAACTCGACTCCGGACAGGCCAATTATCTCGGCAATGTGCTCAGACTGGGTGGAGGCGCGGAGCTGCTCGCGTTCGATGGAATCAACGGCGAATGGCTGGCGCGGGTTGCGCTGATGGGCAGGAAACGGATGACGCTGACCGTCGAGCGCCGGACTCGCGAACCGGAGATCATCCCTGACGTCTGGCTCGCCTTCGCACCTGTGAAGCGCGCACAGACCGACTGGCTCGTCGAGAAAGCGACCGAGCTCGGAGCGGCACGGCTGGTGCCGGCGATGACCCAGCGGACTGTTGCCGAGCGCGTCCGCCTCGACCGGCTTCAGAGCATCGCCATCGAAGCGGCCGAACAGTGCGGCCGAACCCGCATCCCTGACATCGCCGAACCGTTGCCGCTGAAGCGTTTGATCGAGGGGCTCGATCCCGCGCGGCACTTCTACTTTGCGGACGAGAGCGGAGGAGAGCCACTGTCGAGCGCCTTTCGAGAGGGACCTGCGGTGATCCTGACCGGACCCGAAGGCGGCTTCACTGACGAGGAGCGCGCCTTCGTCCGCGGCTCCGGGGCTTGCGCGATTTCGCTCGGGCCGAGGATTCTGCGCGCGGAAACGGCTGCGCTCGCCGCGCTCGCCGCGTTCATGGCAATCGCCGGCGACTGGCGCTGAACAATCTTCGCCGCTAAGCGCCGCCGCCCATGACCACGCGCACCGACGACAGCGCCAGCCCGCAAATCCAGAGCCGAGCCGACCTGATTGCGGTGTTCGAGGGCGGCGAAAAACCGCGTGAGGACTGGCGCATCGGCACCGAGCACGAGAAGTTCGTCTACCGCCGCTCCGACCATCGCGCGCCCTCCTATGACGAGCCCGGCGGAATCCGCGATCTTTTGAAGGGGCTTACCCAGTTCGGCTGGCGGCCGGTGATCGAGAATGGCAACGTCATCGCGCTGACCGGCGACGACGGGACCATCAGCCTTGAGCCGGCCGGCCAGTTCGAGCTTTCGGGAGCCGCGCTCAAGAACCTGCACCAGACCTGCGCCGAAGCCGCGAGGCACCTTGGGCAGTGCAAGATGATCGGCGACCGGCTGGGCCTAGGATTCCTCGGCATCGGGATGTGGCCGGACAAGAAGCGCGCCGACCTCCCGGTCATGCCGAAGGGCCGCTATGCGATCATGCTCAATTACATGCCGAAGGTCGGAAGCCTCGGCCTCGACATGATGCTGCGCACCTGCACCATCCAGACCAATCTCGATTATTCGACTGAAGCGGACATGGTGAAGAAATTCCGCGTCGCGCTCGCGCTGCAGCCGGTCGCGACCGCGTTATTCGCCAACTCGCCGTTCACCGAAGGCAAGCCGAACGGCTACAAGAGCTTCCGAAGCCATATCTGGGAGGACACCGACCCCGACCGCACCGGAATGCTCCCGTTCGTGTTCGAGGATGGGTTCGGGTACGAACGCTACTGTGACTATGCGCTCGATGTGCCGATGTACTTCGTCTACCGCGACGGCAAATACATCGATGTCGCGGGCGAGAGCTTCCGTGCCTTCCTCGAAGGCAAATTGCCCCAGCTTCCGGATGAGAAGCCGCTCCTGACCGACTGGGTCGATCATCTTTCGACGGCCTTCCCGGAAGTGCGGCTGAAAAGCTTCCTCGAGATGCGCGGTGCCGACGGTGGCCGCTGGAGCCGGATCTGCGGTTTGCCGGCACTATGGGTCGGGCTGCTTTATGACGATACGGCGCTCGACGCCGCCTGGGACCTCGTCAAGCACTGGACGATCGAGCAGCGGGAGAAGCTGCGTCACGACGTGCCGAAGCTCGCACTGGAAGCCGTGACGCCAGACGGCGAGACAATGCGCGACTTCGCCGGCCGCGTGCTCGACGTCTCCGCGGACGGACTGACGCGGCGCAAGCAACTCAACAGCGCAGGCGACAACGAAGGCGGGTTCCTCGACCCGTTGCGCGACGTCGTTGCAAGCGGCATGACGCCTGCCGACCGCCTGCTCGCGCGTTACCATGGCGAATGGCATGGCGACGTGTCGCACATCTACGAGGAATTCAGCTTCTGATGGACATCCAGACCACCAGCCGCCGGACGCTCTATCCGGACTTCCAGCCGTACCAGACGGGAATGCTCAATGTTGGCGACGGGCACAGCCTCTATTGGGAGCTCTCCGGTAACCCGGACGGCAAGCCGGTAATATTCCTTCACGGAGGTCCCGGCGGCGGCTCGAGCCCCGAGCACCGGCGGCAGTTCAATCCGGAGAAGTACAAGATCCTGGTGTTCGACCAGCGCGGCTGCGGCAAGTCGACGCCGTATGCCGAGCTCGACCACAACACGACCTGGGACCTGGTCGAGGACATTGAGAAGCTTCGCACGCAAGTCGCACAGGTGGAGAAATGGCAAGTCTTCGGCGGAAGCTGGGGCTCGACGCTGGCCATCACTTACGCCGAGACCTATCCGGAGCGGGTCACCGAGCTGGTGCTTCGCGGAATTTTCCTGTTCGACCAGTATGAGATCGACTGGATGTACAAGCCCGGCGGGGCGTCGCAGGTCTATCCCGACAAGTTCGACGAGTTCGTGGGCCTGATCCCCGAGGACGAGCGCGGCGACCTGCTCGAAGCCTATCGCAAACGGCTGACGAGCAGCGACAAGGAGGAGCAGCTTCAGGCCGCGAAGGCGTGGAGCAAGTGGGAAGGCGAGATCGTCACCTTGCTTCCCAGTCCCTCAACCATCGACCATTTCACCAGTCCCGAAGTCGCGGTCGCCGTCGCACGGATCGAGAACCATTATATGGCGAACCATGGCTGGCTGGAGGAAGGCCAGCTGCTCAAGGGCGCCGAGAAGCTGCGCGGGATTCCTGGCGTGATCGTCCAGGGTCGCCACGACACCTGCACGCCGCCCGTCGCGGCGTGGCAGCTTGCGCAGGCGTGGCCCGAGGTCGAGCTCAACATCATCCCGGACGCCGGGCATTTGTTCAACGAGCCGGGCAACCTCGACGCGCTCGTCCGCGCGACGGACAAGTTCGCCGGACTCTAGAGCCGAACGCCGAAAACTTCTTCAAAGGCGCGTTCGCCTGCGCGGGTGATGGTCACGGCACGCCCCCGGCTTTGGCGCTCGACCCAGCCGAGATCGAAGCACCGGCTGGTGAGCGCCGCGCCCAAGACGCCGGCGATGTGCCATCGGCGCTCGCTCCAATCGAGGCAGGGGCGGCAAAGGGCTCGACGGGAGCTTTTGCGCGGTTCGACCTCCACTCCGAGTTCGCCGAGGAACGCACGGCCGGACTCCGTCAGCAGGCCACCCTCATCGCCGAGCCTGATGTGATTGCGTTCGACGAGCCTGTCGGCGAGCGCGACGCCGAGCTTTCCGGCCAGATGATCGTAGCAGGTGCGGGCGCGGGCCATGGCTTCGTCGCAGCGCGTCTTCGGACGATGGCGCGGCGGGCCATCCGCGGCGAGAGTCATCAAATCCTCGAGCACACGCGCGACCGCGGGTGAAGCAAGGCGGAAATAGCGGTGCCGGCCCGACGGCGTCAGCGACAGGAGCTTCCCGTCGACCAGCTTCGACAAATGCCCGCTCGCGGTCGAAGGAGCGACATTGGCGGCCAAACTGAGCTCGGTTGCCGTCATGGCACGACCGTCGAGGAGCGCGGCGAGCATGTTTGCGCGCGCCGGATCGCCGATCAGCGACGCCGCCTCGGCGATGTAGGGTCCGTCGGCCATGGCCCCGGCTTAGCGCACAGCGCCGGCCCAGTCGCGCGGCAATGTTTCGTTCTCGGCCGAAGCGTCACTGCCCAGGGCGATAGACGCGCTCGGTATGTCCGTTGAGCTGCGCCGGAGTGAAATAGACCTCGCGCAGATTGCCGGTCGCGTAGCGCACGGCTTCGTCGTCGAAGTGCGGGGACTCGGGATGTCCGCTCTCCCCGCCAGCGGTCACCGCACGCGCGCGAGGACCGTGCGGAGTGAACTCGACCACGGCGACGAAGCTGTTGCCGTTGGTGCCGTACCATTTCTTCGTGCCGGGCTTCTGCGACGCCCCAAACGAAGCGAGCGAGCCCCATTTGTTCGAGGTGAAGCCGACGGGAATGCTCGGCGCATTGTCGTCGAACCGGGAGTCGATCGCCGGATCGATGCGCTGGAAACGGTTGACCGCGCCCCACGGCACCCGCCAGCCGCCGAAATCGCGCTCGAGCCGGTCGAGACCGCGAGTGAAAATGTCAAGCTTCTCGGCCGGGCTAAGCGCCTCCATGTGACGGAAGAAGTTGCGGTGGTCGTTCCATTGCCGCGAGGCCACGGCCTTGCTGAGCTCGTCGCCCCAGAATTGCGCGAGCGTGTTCGGGATCGAGTTGATGCCCCAGCGCTTGTCCCAGGCGTTCAGCGCAGCGATGGGCTCGGCCAGCCGCGCCTTGCGCGGGTCGCTCGCAGGCAGCGCCTGCCAGGCGGAGACCAGCATCGGCACCAGCACTTCGAACGACGGCTGCGCGCTGTCGAACGCCGCGGTCTGCAGCCGGTCGAGGCTCCATTTTCCCGGCTGTGTCAGCAGCCGCGTCGCATGGATCGTGCGATAGCTTTCGCCGGCGCTGTCGAGATAGCGCGGGAAATTTGCGGGCTTCGGTGAGTAGGCGCCCGCGGCCGAATAAAGCCAGTCGTTGCTGTTGAAGACCCAGCCGTTCGGGGGATCGATCGAGTTCGGAAGTTCCGACGGCTCGTGCAGCCCGTGCCAGTCCGCGGCGGGATTGCTGCCGTCGACCGGGCGCGTGTAATCGAACCGATTGTCACGGCGCGGCATGAACTGCGGCGCGAGCACCGCGATGTCGCCCTTGTCGTCAGCGAACACCGTGTTGTTGGAGCTGTTCGCTTTCAGGTCCGAGATGCGCATGTAGGAGGCGAGGTCGTTCGCCTTGGTGCGCAAATAGCTCTGCTGAAGCGCCTCGACCGGGCGGTTCATCATCGCGAAGGCGATCCAGCGGCCGTTCTCCCTGGCGACGATCGGGCCGCGGTGAGTCATCCATGCGGTGAAGCTGCGGGAGGCCATCTGGCCGTCGGGGGTCCGGTAGCGGATGGTGATCGGCCGCGCGCCGAGCGGGCGGCAGGTGCGGCCGTACCAATAGCAATAGCCCTTGCCGCGACGCTCCACCTTCTCGGCGAACTCGTCGACATTATCGACGCCCGTAGAGGTGTGCATCCACCCGACGTGCGGGTTGAAGCCCTGGTAGATGAAGAATTGCCCCCAGGTCGCGGCGCCATAGACATCAAGGCCCTGGTCGCTCGACATCTGCAGCTCGGAGCGGAAGTAGAAGCTGGTGTGGGGGTTGATCAGCAGCAGCGACCCGTCGCCGGTGAGCTTCGGTGAAATGGCAATTCCGTTCGAGCCCTGCGGTTCGTTCGGCTGCCTGCGGAGCATTGCCGCGGTCCAGGCATGTGCGCCGCCCGCTCCCGCGAGCTTCGGCGCTCGCGAATAGAAATCGCGGAGCTTGTCGAGATCGATCCGTTCGATATCGCCGCCGATGCTGCCTTCGGTGAAGCTCATCACCATCCAGGGCTCGAAATGCGTGATCACGCGCGGATGCACATTAGGATGCGTGGCGAGGTAATAATTGAGGCCATCGGCCCATGCGTCCATCAGCTTGCGCATCGCTGGCGGGCTCGCCCCATAATCGGCCTTGAGCTCGGACGGGCTGACGTAGAGCCGAGCACGCAGATCCTGCCAGATCGCCTTCTCGCCATCTGCTTCGGCCGTGAGCCCGAGGTTTGTCAGGTAATTCGCTTCGATGCGCGGGAAGTCGTCCTCGGCCTGCGCGTAGATCATCCCGAACACCGCGTCGCCATCGGTGCGGCCGTGCACATGCGCGATGCCCCAGTCGTCGCGGGTGATGGTCACGCGGGCCGCCTCCGCGCGCAATCGCGCGAGCTCCGGCGGCGGAGAAGCGGCGGCGGAAAGGAGGAGCAGAGCGGGAAGGATGAGGGTGCGCATGTGCTAGGGCTAAGACGCTCCGGCGGCGTCGGCAAGATTGACGCGAGGCAATCTGGCGCTGCAGGCTCGCTTCGCGCTAGCTGAGTGCAGGCGGAGGGAAGCAAAATGGCGGAAGTGCAGCGTAGCAGCCTGACGCGCGTGATCGCGTCGAGCCTGATCGGGACGACGATCGAATGGTACGATTTCTTCCTCTACGGCTCGGCCGCCGCGCTGGTCTTCAACAAGCTCTTCTTCCCCAAGTTCGACCCGCTCGTAGGAACGCTGCTCGCCTTCGCGACCTACGCTGTCGGATTCGTCGCGCGGCCGCTCGGCGGCATCGTCTTCGGCCATTTCGGCGACCGCATCGGACGCAAGAAATTGCTGATGTGGAGCCTAGTCATGATGGGGCTTGCGACGGTGCTGATCGGGTTGCTGCCCGGCTACGACAGCATCGGCATCTGGGCGCCGATCGGCCTCATCGTGCTGCGCGTGCTCCAGGGCTTTGCGGTCGGCGGCGAGTGGGGCGGCGCGGTGCTGATGGCGGCCGAGCACGGCGATGCGAAACGGCGTGGATACTGGGCGAGTTGGCCGCAGGCGGGGGTGCCGCTCGGGCTTCTGCTGTCAGCCGGAATCCTCGCGCTGATGGCGGCAATCCAGACGCCGGCCGATTTCGACCTCTGGGGCTGGCGCGTGCCGTTCCTGCTTTCGGCGATCCTG
>JABFXK010000170.1 GCA_013361785.1 Sphingomonas sp. | reverse complement strand
GGTGCAGGCCCAGCCCGAAGAAGAGGGCAAGTCCCGCGACTAACAGCAGGACGAGAATGAGCTTCAGATAGCTGCGAGCGCGCATCGCCCCTCCTTCTCGCCTTCATTCGGGCAAGAAGGCTGATTGGTTACGTGTAACAAAGGCTGGCTCCCGTCCGAATGAGAAGCGTTGTCCTGAAAACGCGGGCAAGAGGAGAGAGACCATCGCCAGCGCGCTCCAGCTGCAACCATCGCCATTCTCCGATCCCGAAGCGCGTGCGCTCGACCCCGCCAAGTTCAAGGATCCTTGGATCACCGCGAAGGGCGAGGCACGCGCCAGGGTTGCGCTCGAGCGGCTCGAGACCCTGTGGTTCAACACCGGCACGCTTTGCAATTTGACTTGCAAGACCTGCTATATCGAAAGTTCGCCGACCAACGATGCGCTCGTCTACCTGACGCTTGCCGAGGTCGAGGAATATCTCGATGAGGCGGAGCAACTTGGCGTCCGCGAGATCGGCTTCACCGGCGGCGAACCCTTCATGAACCGCGACATCGTTCCGATGGTTGCAGCGTCGCTGAAGCACGGCTTCGAAGTGCTCGTTCTCACCAACGCCATGCGCCCGATGTGGCGCTTCAAGGCCGCGCTTCGGCCGCTTGCGCGCGAGCGACTGACGATCAGGGTGAGTCTCGATCATCATACGAGTGAGATTCACGAGCAGGAGCGCGGCCTCGGCTCGTGGGCGAAGGCGATCGAGGGGCTCTGCTGGCTGTCGGACAATGGCTTTCGTGTCGCGGTCGCGGGCCGGCAATTGCCCGGAGAGGATCTCGCTGAAGCACAGGCGGGATATGCCCGGCTTTTCACTGAGATCAGCGCGGAAGTTGCCGGCGGGCTCGTGCTGTTTCCCGAGATGGACGAAACGGCCGACGTGCCCGAGATCAGCGAGCATTGCTGGAACATTCTCGGGGTGTCGCCGTCATCGCCCATGTGCGCTTCGAGCCGGATGGTCGTGAAACCCAAGGAAGCGGACCGTCCGCACGTCGTCTCCTGCACGCTTCTTCCCTACGACCCCCAGTTCGCCCTCGGGTCCACCCTCGCTGGGGCCAGGGGCCCAGTGCCACTCAATCATCCCCACTGCGCCCGCTTCTGCGTGCTCGGTGGCGCCAGCTGCTCCTCCTGACATGCTCTCGGTCATCGTCCCGAGCCTGAATGCTTCAGCGACGATCGGCGCGTGCCTGGCTGCGGTCGGCAATGCCGATGAGATCCTCGTCGTCGATGGCGGTTCGTCAGACGACACCGTCGGAATGGCGGAGCGCTCCGGTGCCGCGATCATCTGGAGCCCACGCGGGCGGGGCATCCAGCTTCACGCGGGCGCGCTTGCCGCGCGCGGCGACTGGCTGCTGTTTCTCCACGCCGACACCATGCTTGCGGCGGGCTGGCGCGAGGCAGCGGATCTCCACATCGCTGCGCGAAGTGGAAGGGTCGGATTCTTCCGGTTCCGGCTGGACTCGGCGGACTGGCGGGCGAGCCTGGTCGAGACCGGAGTGGCCTTGAGAGCCGGACTCCTGAAACTGCCTTATGGCGACCAGGGCCTGCTCATCGCGCGCAGTCTCTATGAGGAGATCGGCGGCTTCCGGCCGCTGCCGCTGATGGAGGATGTCGACCTGGTCAGACGGATCGGCCGGCATCGCCTGACGCTCCTTCCGGTCGATGCCGTGACCTCCGCCGCGCGATGGCAACGCGACGGCTGGCTCCGCCGCTCTGCCCGCAATCTATACTGTCTTCTTCTCTACCGTGCCGGAATAAGCCCGGACCGATTGTCGGAGCATTACGACTGAGCGCTGAGCCAGCGGCCGGCGACGGCGTCGAGCTTCGCCAGTAGCGCCGGGTCACGTGCGTCCGGCGCGGTGACGATCGCACTGTCGAGCACGGTATCGAGCGGGCAGGGAGAGCGCTCGACCGGCAAGATCTCCGCCAGCGCTTCGATCATTCGCGTGGCCGTGGCGGCATTGGCTTTGAGCTGCGCGATCACGGTCGAGACCTGGACCGGCTCTTCTTCTTCGTGCCAGCAATCATAGTCCGTGACCATGCCGACCAGCGCGTAGGGCAGCTCGGCCTCGCGCGCGAGCTTGGCCTCGGGCATCGCCGTCATGCCGATCACGTCGCACGCTGAACTGTGATAGAGCTTGCTTTCGGCCCGTGTCGAAAGCTGCGGCCCATCGATTGCAAGATAAGTCGAGCCCTGGGTGACTTTCGCGCCGGCGGCTTTCGTGGCTGCGGCAGCATAAGAGGAAAGGCGCGCACAGACCGGATCGGCCATCGAGACATGCGCGACGAGGCCTGGTCCAAAGAAGCTTGTGCCGCGCGACCGGCTATGGTC
>JABFXK010000030.1 GCA_013361785.1 Sphingomonas sp. | reverse complement strand
GGAGGACGCGTCGAGTCCCGAAACAATTCCTGGACCGCCCTTCCGTTACGGGCCCAATCCCGACACGCTGCTTGACGTCAGCGACCTCGTGTTCATCGATGCGCCTACCACGGGTCTGTCGCGAGAGATCGGCAAGGCCGAGCCAAAGGACTTCTTCGGCGTCGACAAGGACCTCGATGCCTTCACCCGCACCATTCAGCGTTACCTGACCAAATATCAGCGCTGGAACAGCCCCAAGTTCATCATCGGCGAAAGCTACGGCACCACGCGTGCCGCGGGTCTGTCCAACTCGCTGCTCGACGCGGGCGTCCAGCTCAACGGAATCACCTTCGTTTCGACGGTCTTCAATTTCGCCGATTTCCAGGGCGACCAGTCCCTGATCGACTTCCTGCCGACCTATGCCGCCGACGCCTGGTATCACGGGAAGATCGCGAACAAGCCGCCGATTGGCGCATTCATCGAGCAGGCGCGTGAGTTCGCAAGCGGACCCTATGCGCTTGCCCTTCAGAAGGGCAATTCACTGACTGATGCTGAAGCGCAATCGATCGCGCAGCAGATGTCGCAGCTGACCGGCCTCTCCGCCGATTACATTCTTCGTTCGCACCTCAGGGTCCCGCCGGACCGTTTCCGGCGCGAGCTTCTGCGCGACCGTCACGAAATCATCGGCCGAATCGATTCCCGCTACGTTGGGACGGAGCCGGACAACGTTGGCGAAGGGACCGACTATGATCCGCAGGGCAGCGCCATCACCGGCGGGTTCGTTGCCGCGCTGAACGACTATCTGTTCCGCGACCTCGGGTACAGGACGCCGCTCATCTATCGTCCCAACAATTATGGGGCGGTGTTCGCCGGCGGCGGTCCGGACGGGTGGAGCTTCACGCACAAGTCGCCCGAGGGACGTCAGGACGTTGCCGACACCAGCGTCGATCTCGCCAGCGCGATGCGGCAGAACCCGCGGATGAAGATCCTTTCGGTCAACGGCTATTACGATCTGGCGACGCCGTTCCACGGTGCCGAATATGAGTTCAAACACATGGCGCTGGAGCCGCAGCTGCAGGCGAATATCCGCTACACTTATTATCCAGCGGGCCACATGATGTACATTGATCCAGTCTCGGCGCGTCAGCTGAAGGCCGACCTCTCCGCCTTCTACGCGAGTGCGATGTAACTAAAAGAAAAGCGCCCGCCCGGACGAATCCGAGCGGGCGCCCTCGCCCCCGAAGCAAGAAGGCGTTAGCTGATCGGCTGAAGGTTCACGGCAGCGGTCTTTCCGCGGCGGTCCACCTCAAGCTCGAACTCCAGTCTGTCACCTTCGTTGAGAGTCGGGATTCCCGCGCGCTCGACAGCCGAAATGTGGACGAACGCGTCGGGCTGACCGTCGTCACGCTGGATGAAGCCGAAGCCTTTCATGGCGTTGAAGAACTTGACGGTCCCGCTCGCCTTTTCACCGGTCAGCTGGCGTTGCGGTCCGCGATCCGCGCGCTCAACGGCCATCGGCTCGCCCTCGATCCGCAGGTTCGTGGCAGAGATTCGGCCGCCGCGGTCGACGAGCGTGAACTCGAGCGGCTGCCCGTCAGCAAGATCGGTGAGACCCGCCTGCTCAACCGCGGAGATGTGGACGAATACGTCCTCGCCGCCGTCGTCGCGCACGATGAAGCCAAAGCCCTTCTGCGGGTTGAAGAATTTGACGACGCCCTTGCCTTCGCCGACGACCTGGGGAGGCATTCCGCCCCCAGCTCCGCCGCCGCGGAAGCCGCCGCCTCCACCGCCGCCGCCGCCGCGATAACCTCCGCCGCCGCCGAAACCGCCGCGATCGCCGTAGCCACCACCGCCGCCGCCACCGAAGCCGCCGCGGTCACCATAACCGCCGCGGCCGCCGAAGCCGCCGCGCTCCTGGAACCCGCCGTGATCACTGAAATTGTCTTCGCCGAAACTGTCGCGCTTGTCTCGGCCGCGCCCGCCGCGGTCGCCTTTGCGCCCTCTGTCGAAACCCATAACCATCCGAACTCGTTAGCCCGCCTATCCTCAAACCAACGCGCTCGGGCCAAATGGCGCAACCGGTCATGGCGCGTAATCCACTCACGCACCGTTCAGGCCATTACAGCAAAAATAATCCTTGCTCTAGTGACTCAAATTGCAGCGAATTTCGACGGGGCTGGCAAGGCAGGCGGAAGGGGGACTAAAGCGCTTCTCCTGACCTTTGCGAGGAGCTTGAATGGCTGTCCACCTTCACGAGGAAGATCTGCCCGCGGACGTCAAATTCGCGGACGGGCCGATCGCCGTCGACACCGAAGCCATGGGCCTTGTCCCCGGTCGCGACAGGCTGTGCCTGGTGCAACTTTCCGACGGACATGGCGACGAGCATCTCGTCCGGTTCGGCCGCGGCAGCGATTATTCCGCCCCCAATCTCAAGGCGCTTCTCGCCGACCCCAATCGCCTCAAGCTCTATCATTTCGCGCGCTTCGATGTCGGAATCATGCAGGCCTATCTCGGTATTCTCGCGGCGCCGCTCTACTGCACGCGCACCGCTTCGCGGCTGGTACGCACCTACACCGACCGGCACGGGCTCAAGGATCTCGTGAAGGAACTTCTGAACGTCGATGTCTCCAAGCAGCAGCAGTGCAGCGACTGGGGCGCCGACGAGCTTTCAGACGCGCAGCGCGACTATGCAGCAAGCGACGTGCGCTACCTCCATGCACTGAAGGAGAAGCTCGACGAGCGGCTCGAGCGCGAGGATCGCGTGGCGCTGGCCCAAGCCTGCTTCGACTTCCTTCCGGCCCGCGCGCTTCTGGATATCGCCGGATGGCCCGAGCAGGACATCTTCGCGCATGACGGCTGAGTTCGGCCATGGCTGAGACGATCGTCCGGGAGCGCGCCCGCAAGAATCGCTGGGCGGTGCCTGGGAGCGCACACGACCGCCTCATCCGCTTGGCCAAGATTGCGCTTCCGAGCGCGGTAGGGGCGTTGATCGCCATTCTGGCACTGGCGCCGCTCGGCAAGCACAGCGACGTCAGCTTCATCCTCGACAAGAAGAAGGTCCAGAACGCGCAGGAGGCGATGCGGGTCGAGGCCGCACGCTATGTCGGCACCGACGACAAGGGACAGCAATTCGTGATGGTCGCGAACCGCGCAATCCAGCCGACCTCCGATGTGCCGCTGGTCGATATCACGGGCATGCTGGCGCGACTGAACCTCGCGCAGGGTCCGCTGCTCGTGGCCGCCAACCAGGGCCGTTACAATCTCGACTCTCAGCAGGTGAACGTCGACGGGCCGGTAAAGGTCGTTGGTGGCGACGGCTATCGGCTGGCAACCAGCGACGTCACCGTCGATCTCAAGCACCGGCAGTTGGCGAGCGCCGGGCCGGTGACCGGAGCAATGCGCCTCGGCCAGTTCCAGGCGGGGCAACTGAAGGCCGATCTCGGCGCTCGGACCGTCGTGCTCGACAAGGGTGCTCGCTTGAAAATCGTCCAAGGGGCGGTCAGATGATGCATATGCGCCTGTCTGGCATCATCCTTGCTACTGCCGTCCTCGCGGCCACGGCGACTTTCGCACAGGTGAGGCAGGAGCAGCCCACATCGGCGCTCAAGGGGCACAACACCAATGCGCCGGTCGACGTCACATCCGAGCGCATCGAGGTCCAGGAGCGTGCCGACCGGGCCGTGTTCACTGGCAATGTGCATGCGACGCAGGGCGACATGACGCTCGAGACACCGCGACTGACCGTCGCCTACTCTACGGCGCCGGGCGGCAACAACGGCACGAACGTGCAGATCAACCGTCTCGATGCGGCGGGCGGAGTGGTCGTCCATGACCCCTCCGAGACGGCGAAGGGCGATTTCGGTGTCTACGACCTCGACCGCAAGCTCATCACGCTGATCGGGAACGTCCAGCTCACTCGTGACAACAATCAGGTCAACGGCGCCCGCCTTGTGATCGACCTCAACTCCGGGCGCGCGGTAATCGACGGCGGTCCTGCGGGCGTCAATTCGAGCGGTGGCCGAGTGACCGGCCACTTCACGGTGCCGCAGCAGAACTCGCAGCCGAAATCGAAGTAGGCCGGAGAAGTGAACGAAGCCGCGACCATCCAGCGCCCCTCCAGCGAGGCGCAGCAGATGAGCGGCGGCCTCGAGGTCCGCTCCATCGCCAAATCCTACGACCGTCGCGCGGTGCTCCACGATGTCTCGCTCGACGTCCACCGGGGCGAAGTGGTCGGGCTTTTGGGGCCCAACGGCGCCGGCAAGACGACCTGTTTTTATTCCGTCATGGGATTGGTGAAGCCCGACAGCGGACGCATTTTGCTCGACGAGCAGGACATCACCGAGTTGCCGATGTACCGGCGCGCGATCCTCGGCCTCGGATATCTGCCTCAGGAAACGTCGATCTTCCGCGGAATGACGGTCGAGCAGAACATCATGGCGGTGCTCGAAGTGTCGGAGCCTAGCCGTGAGGTGCGTCGAGCCCGTCTAGAGCAATTGCTCGACGAGTTCGGCATCAAGGCATTGCGCGATTCGCCGGCCATGGCCTTGTCCGGTGGCGAGCGGCGGCGGTGCGAAATCGCCCGAGCGCTCGCGGCCGAACCGACGATCATGCTGCTCGACGAACCCTTCGCGGGCATCGACCCCATTTCGATCGCCGACATCCGTGAGTTGGTGCGCGAGCTGAAGAGCCGCGGGATCGGGGTGCTGATTACCGACCATAATGTCCGAGAGACGCTCGACATCGTCGACCGCGCCTGCATCATCTACGACGGCCAGGTCCTGTTCGCTGGTACTCCCGAAGCGTTGGTCGCCGATGCGGAAGTCCGGCGCCTGTACCTCGGCGAGAGCTTCGCGCTCTAGCGAGGGGTCCAGCCATGGGCCTTGGCCCTTCTCTCGGCATTCGACAATCGCAGCAGCTGGTCCTGACGCCCCAGCTTCGCCAGGCGATCCAGCTCCTCCAGCTCAGCAACCTCGAGCTCGACGCTTTCCTTGCCGAGGAGCTGTCGAAGAACCCTTTGCTCGAAGCGCCGGCGAGCGAGCCTGACGAACAGCCCGCCGGCGACTTCGGAGATGATGCACCCGAGAGCGAAGAGCCAGCCGACGATCCCGGTGCCGACGACCTGATCATGGGCCAGGCGGAAGACGACCGCCCCCTCGATGTCGACTGGACCAGCGAGGCGCTCGAGACCGACAGTTTTTCGGACGTCGTGACGTCAGGCGGCGGCGAAGAGGCGTTCGACTTCGATCGCGTCGAATATTCCGCGACCTCGCTGGCCGAGCATTTGCTCGATCAGCTGCACGGCGTCTCGGGCGCTGTCGGCGACCTCGCACGGATCATTGCGGAGACACTGGACGAGACCGGCTATCTCACCGTCGACCTGGAACAGATCGCGCAGTTGTCCGGAGCGCCGCCGGAGCTCGTCGAAAGGGCGCTGGAGGCAGTCCAGGAGCTCGATCCCGCCGGGGTGGGCGCTCGGTCCCTCGCAGAATGCCTGGCGCTGCAGGCCAAGGCGGCCGACCGCTATGATCCGGCAATGGCGCGGCTGATCGACAATCTCGATCTGTTGTCGAAGGGCCGCACAAATGACCTGAAGCGGATCTGCGGCGTGGACGACGAAGATCTCGCCGAGATGATCCGCGAGCTGCGCGCCTATGACCCGAAGCCCGGATGCCGCTTCTTCGGAAGTGCGGCCGCGGAAGTGACTCCAGACGTGTTCGTCCGCCGCACCCGAGCGGGCTTCTCAGTCGAGCTCAACCAGGCGACGCTGCCGCGGCTGCTGGTCAACCGCCGCTATTATCAGGAGCTGAAGAGCGGGCCGCAGGACAAGCAATCGCGTGCCTGGCTCAGCGAATGCCTCCAGAGCGCCAACTGGCTGGTCAAAGCGCTCGACCAGCGTGCCCGGACGATCGTCAAGGTCGTGTCGGAGATCGTGAGGCGGCAGCAGGGCTTCTTCGAGCGCGGCGTCTCGGCGATGAAACCGATGACGCTGCGCGAGGTCGCCGAGGTCATCGGGATGCACGAGTCGACCGTCAGCCGCGTCACCTCGAACAAATATCTCCTGTGCGACCGCGGCCTCTATGAGCTCAAATATTTCTTCGGCTCCGGAGTCCAGTCGGCGGAGGGCGAAGGCGCTGCCGCCGAAGCGGTGAAGGCGGCGATCAAGCAGCTGATCGATGCCGAGAGCGACATCCTCAGCGACGACGCGATCGCCGGGCTGCTCAAGGACAAGGGCTTCGACGTCGCTCGCCGCACGGTCGTCAAATACCGCGAGGCTATGGGCATCGGCTCGTCGATCCAGCGCAGGCGGCTCCGCAAGATCGCTGGCTAGGCACTCACCCGCGCCCAGATCGGCAGATGATCGGAGGCGCGCCGGGCGACCGGGCTCATATGCACCCCGGCCGCTTCGATGTTGAGATCCTTGTGGACGATGATCCGGTCGAGCCTGGCAACGGGGTGGCGGGCATGGAAGCTCGGGCCTGTCGGCGCGATATGGAATTCGGGTTGGAGGTCGTTGAGGCATCCGGCGACCGTCCGCCATTCGTTGGTGTCGCCCATCAGGACCGTCGGCATTTTCTGCGGACGATGGGCGATTGCCTGGAGAATCGCGCGCATCTGCCGCTTCCGCCACAGCCCGGAAAGGTCGAGGTGCATTCCGATAACCCGCAGCGGACTGTCGCCGACCAGCAGCTCGGCCATCACCGCGCCGCGCGGCTCGAGCGTCGGCAGGTCGAGCGCAGCGCAGTCGAGAACACCGATGTGCGGCTTCACCAGGATCGCATTGCCGTGCCAGCCGATGTTGCGGGTGTTGACGTTGAGCAGACGGTCGGCGTGCTTGCGCGCCTTGTCGAACACGCGCTTGTGACGAACGCCGAGATGCACCGGCTTGTACATGCCGTGGCTGTCGATGAGCTCGTGCGGCACCGTCGAGCCGCGCCCGCCGATGCGCTTGTCGGCCTCCTGCAGCGCGACGACGTCGGCGTCGATCTCCTGCAGCACCCGAAGCACGCGCTGCGGATCGCGCTTGCCGTCAAGGCCGACCGCCTTGTGCATGTTATAGCTCGCCAGCGTGATGCAGGACCCGCTGCTCATGCCGGCGCCAATAGCGGTAGCCTCTAAATAGTTCCTAGACGTCCAGGTTGGCGACGCTGAGCGCGTTGTCCTGGATGAACTCGCGGCGCGGTTCGACGACGTCGCCCATCAGCCGCGTGAAGATCTCGTCGGCGACGTCGGCCTGCGCGACTTCGACGCGGAGCAGCGAGCGGTTGGCGGGATCGAGCGTCGTCTCCCAAAGCTGCTCGGCGTTCATTTCGCCGAGGCCCTTGTAGCGCTGGATCGACAGGCCCTTGCGCCCGGCGGCGAGCACGGCGTCGAGCAGCTCCGACGGGCGAGTGACCGTCACCGGCTTGCCCTTGGTGTCGGCGGCGACCTCTTCGGCCGCGTCCTCGCCCTCACCTTCGCCGAGCGTCGGCTCCTGCTCGGCCTGTGCGCCCTTCTTGAGCGTCCGCAGCGTCGAGGGCTTGGCGTAAGCGGCCGCCTGCTCCTTCGCCAGCGCGTCGAGCTTGCGCGCTTCGGCGGAGACGAGGAACCTCGGCTCGATGATGTAGGCGTCGGTCACGCCGCGCCACAGGCGCTTGAGCAAATAACCGCCCTCGGCCGCAACTTCGCCGCTCCAGTCCGCCTCGCCGTCGCCCGCGTTGAGCCACTCGGCGACCCTGGCAATCGCCTTCGCCTTGCCGTCGCGGTCGAGGTTCGCCTTCAGCGCGCCGTTGATCGCGAGCGCTTCGATCAGCGCGGGATCGTACTTGCGAGGCGCGTAGCGCATCAGGGTGCGCATCCGGCGGGCGTGATCGACCAGCGCCTTCAGATCGTTGCCGCTGCGCTGTCCGTCGGACGTGTCGAGGACTAATCCTTCGAGGCCGGCCTCCTCGAGATAATCGTCGAGGGCCGCATCATCCTTCAGATAGACTTCGGACCGGCCGCGAGCGACCTTGTAGAGCGGCGGCTGGGCGATGAAGAGGTGCCCGTTCTCGATCAGCTGCGGCATCTGCCGGTAGAAGAACGTGAGCAGCAAAGTGCGGATGTGGGCGCCGTCGACGTCCGCGTCGGTCATGATCACGATCTTGTGGTAGCGCAGCTTCTGGATGTCCCAGTCCTCGCGGATGCCGGCGCCCAAGGCCTGGATCATCGTCCCGATTTCCCGCGAGGAGAGCATCCGGTCGAAGCGCGCGCGCTCGACGTTGAGCAACTTGCCGCGAAGCGGGAGGATCGCCTGGTTGTGGCGGTTGCGGCCCTGCTTGGCCGAGCCGCCGGCGCTGTCGCCCTCGACCAGGAACAGCTCGGAAAGCGCAGGGTCGCGTTCCTGGCAGTCCGCGAGCTTGCCGGGGAGCGAGGCGATGTCGA
Source organism: Sphingomonas sp. (assembly GCA_013361785.1). Classification (GTDB taxonomy): domain Bacteria; phylum Pseudomonadota; class Alphaproteobacteria; order Sphingomonadales; family Sphingomonadaceae; genus Sphingomicrobium. The sequence goes on along the minus strand of JABFXK010000030.1, from coordinate 661 downwards.
GCACGCCCTTGCGGCGCGTGAGATCGCGGGCCTTGCGCGCCGCTTCGCGCGCCGCCGCGGCGTCGATGATCTTCTGAACGATCGTCCGCGCGTGCGCCGGATTTTCCTCGAGCCACTCACTCAACTTGTCGGCGATCAGGCTCTCGAGCGGCTGGCGGACTTCGGAGCTGACCAATTTGTCCTTGGTCTGCGAGCTGAACTTGGGGTCGGGCAGCTTGACCGAGACGATCGCGGTCAGCCCTTCGCGCATGTCCTCGCCGGTCAGCGCCACCTTTTCCTTCTTCAGCAGCCCGGAACGCTCGGCATAATTGTTGAGCGTGCGCGTCAGCGCCGCGCGGAAGGCGGCGAGGTGGGTGCCGCCGTCGCGCTGGGGGATGTTGTTGGTGAAGGTGAGGACGTTCTCGTAGTAGGAATCATTCCATTCCAGCGCGACTTCGATGCCGATATCGTCGCGCTGGCCGGTGACCGAGATCGGATCGGGGATGAGGGCAGTCTTCGCCCGGTCGAGATATTTGACGAAGGCGGCGATGCCGCCCTCGTAGAACATCTCGATTTCCTTCTTCTCGTCGTGCCGCGCGTCGACGAGCACGAGGCGGACGCCCGAGTTCAGGAAGGCGAGCTCGCGGAAGCGGTGCTCCAGGCGCTCGAAATCGAACTCGGT
>JABFXK010000140.1 GCA_013361785.1 Sphingomonas sp. | reverse complement strand
ATCGCAGGGACCTTCGACTTGGCCTTCTGCGGTTCGCGACCCTTGCGGATCAGCTGGTTAATCGTCGGCATGAAGCCCTTCACCTTTGCTCGGGTCCCACGAAAGTACTACTTTCGAGGGGTCCCATCGTTGCGGGAAGTCCCCGCGGTTACTTTGCTCAACAGAAAAAGCGCGGAGCCGGGTAGCCTAAAGGGCCGCTCGGCGACGCGCATGTTGAGCAACGTTCAGCTCTTTGCCCGGCGCTCTCGCGCTCGGACGGCGGCCACATAGCGACGGTGCGGTGAAGGGTCAACCGCGGCGGCGGCTCAATCGACCGGCGCTTCGGCCCCGTCCTTGAGCGGCTTCGGCTTGGGTTTCGGCTTCACCGGGACGGCCGCGCTGCCCGGCGGTTTGCGCCTCGGCCGCTTCTTCGCCGGTGAGCGGACGGGCTTTGCGGCACTCGCGGCGGCACGGCGGCGTTTGCGCGGCCTCTTGTCGAGATCGTCAGCGGCATAGTCCTCCCGGTGCAATTCCTCCATTGCCTTCTGCGCTTCGCCGGCGACCAGCTCCATTGCGCCCTCGACCCGCTTCTGGACGCGCTTCATCTCTTCATTCAAACGCGTTCCGAGCTCTTCCATCAGCCGCCTGAACTGGCTTCCGAAAGGTTCGAATGGATGTTCCGCCACGACTCACCTCATCTACTGTGCTGCTCATATAACACAGCTACCCTGAAGCGGCGAGGGGGCCGGCATACCAGACGAAAGACGGAACGCCTGTTGGCGGAGACACGTTCGGGGTTCGCTTCCCGCATGGAGGCTCCAATGAAGCGCCAGCTCTCGCTCAAGGTCGCACCGCTCATCGCGCTCGTCGCGCTGGCGAGCTGCGGCTCAAGCAATGGTCCGGCCAATCAAGCGCAAGGAGGAGGAGCCGTGGACAACGCCACCCTCACAAAGCTCAATATAACCAGCGACAGCTTCAAAGACGGACAGCCCATCCCCAGACAATTCACGTGCGACGGAGCGGGCCAGACTCCCGTGTTGCGATGGGGCGCGCCGCCCGAGGGTACGAAGAGCTTTGCGCTCGTGATTGACGATCCTGACGCGCCGAGCGGCACCTTCCGCCACTGGGGAGTTTTCGACATCCCGGCCTCGCAGCGTTCCATCGGTGACGGCAAGCGTGTCGGCACTGAAGTAACCAACGATTTCGGCAAATCAGGCTACGGCGGCCCCTGCCCGCCGCCGGGTCATGGCCCGCACCATTACCATTTCAAGCTGTTCGCGCTCGACACGGAGAAGCTCGGCCTCTCGCCGGACGCCAAGGTGGTCGACGTCGAAAATGCTGCGCGGCAGCACGCGATCGCGGAAGGCGAGCTCGTCGGGAGCTACGAGCGCAAGTGAGCGAGCCTATTGGACGACAGGAAGCTCGATGAAGCTTTCCTGCGGCCCCGCCACTGTCACCCTCTGCCGCGCCGCGACGTAGTCCGCGGGCTTCGCGAAGAAGATGTTCGGGACGAACGTCTGCGGATTGCGGTCGTAGAGAGGGAACCAGCTCGACTGGACCTGAACCATGATCCGATGGCCCGGAAGAAACACGTGGTTCGTCGTAGGCAAGTCGAAGCTGTAGGCGAGCGGCACGTTGGGCCTTAGCGGCTTCGCATCGGCGAGGGACTGGCGGTAGCGGCCGCGGAAGATGTCCATTGCGACCGGGAATTGATAGGCCGCCATCTGCCGGTCGATCGGCACTTCGTCCGGGTAGACGTCGATCAGCTTCACCACCCAGTCGCTGTCCGTGCCGCTTGTCGACGCAGTGAGGTGAACGACCGGCGCGCCTGCGACGGTCACCGGCGCCGTCAGCACCGGTGAAGTGAAGCTCAGCACGTCAGGGCGCGTGGAGACGTTGCGCTGGTCGGTCGTCAGCCAGGCCTTCCAGTGATCGTCCTCGTAAGTCGCCCAGAAGTTCGGCCGCGGCACGTAGGTGACGGGGTGCGCGGGATCGGACGTGTAATCGGCGGTTTGCGCCGCGCCCCCAGCCGGCGTGAAGCCGAGCTCCATTCCAGGCTTCAGGTAGAGCCGCGCCGAGCTCTGCGCCGCTGGCCACGCGTTGAGCCGCTGCCACTGGTTGGTGCCTGACTGGAATGCCGTGACCGGCGCCACATCCATCGGCGCGCCCTTGAGATAATGGGCGAGGAACGGCGCGAGCACGTGATAGCGCCACCATTTGGAAGCATCCTGGTCCCAATCGATATTGCCGGTGTGGCGGCCCTGGTCGATCGCCTGGCCATGGTACCAGGGCCCGATCGAAAGATAGACCATGTCGTTGTTCACGTCCTTGGGCTCGAGCGCGCGGTACACCGCCGGAGCGCCGTAGATATCCTCGGCATCCCACAGGCTGTCGACCAGCATCACCGGCACCTTGAGCGGTTGCGCAGCGAGGATCCTGTCCATCGCCTGGCTCTGCCAGAAGCTGTCATAGGCCGGGTGGCTGGTGAGCTCACGCCAGAAGCCGACCTGCTCCATGCCATGCTCGCGGCTATATTCGCCCGCCGAGCCGGCGCGCATGAAGTCGTCATAGTTGTCGTAGGTGTTCGTCATGAAGGAGACGCTGTTGTCGCGGGTCGCCTCCTGTTCGTACGGATAAGGAATGTTGATCTGGCGGAAGGCTCCGTTGTGGAACCAATCGTCGCCGCGCCAGCCGTCGACCATCGGGTTCATCGGCACCGACACCTTGAGCGCCGGGTGCGGATTCACCACCGCGACCAAGGGCTCGTACCCGTCGTAGCTGATGCCGATGATCCCGACGCGGCCGTTGCTTTCGGGGACGTGCTTCACCAGCCAGTCGATGGTGTCGTAGGCGTCGGTCGAATCATCGACCTTGGTCGGGTTGAGCGGATTGCCGACCAGCGGCCGGTTCATGACATAGGTGCCCTGCGACCCGTACTTGCCGCGGATGTCCTGTATGACGCGGATGTAGCCGCCTTCGACGATGACGTCCGCCGCATTGTCGTAGCCGTCCAGCGCGGCGATCAGCCGTCCGCTCTTGACGTTGCTGGTCAGCGCGTCCGCATTGTAGGGCGTGCGGGTCAGGACGATGCCGGCATTATGGGCGCCGTTGGGCACGAGAATGACGGTGTGCAAAGTGACTCCGTCGCGCATCGGGATCTCGGCCGTGCGGCGCTCGTAGTCCCATCCTGTGGTCGCCGGAACGACGTGCGCCGGCCGCTCGTCATAGACCTGCGCGGCGGCTGATGTGCCGATCACCGCTGCGGCGAGCGCAACGCCGCCAAGAACCCATGCCCGCATGCTTTCCCCCTCTGCTGAAGCGAGGAGCCTAAGCCAATCAGAGACGAGCGAACAGCAGGAAGATGTAGAGGAGGAACCCACCGGCGGCGATCATCGCGAGCCACAGCTGCACGCGGGCTGACCGTATCGCGACCCCGACCGCTGCCGTCGTCGCAAGGATGATGTGGAAGGCGAGATTCAGCGGCGACGGAAGCCGGTGGTCGAGCAGCACGTCCTTGAGAACGCTCACCGCGAGCATGGCGATGACGAAGCCGTAGAAGATGCGCCGATGGCGGTCGAAATGGTCGACGAGGTCAACACCCTCGTTCCGCTCCACCTCGGGAAAGATGACCGCCGAAAGCATATATAGCACGACCATCTGCAACAGGATGATCGCAAAGGACAGGAAGTCCCAATTCGTCCGCTGCCGAAGCCCGAAGCTCGCCCACCACGCCTGCGCTGCGAAGAGCAGCAGGAGTCCGCTCCAGATGAGGACCGGCGGCGACAGGCGAACCCGCTCGCGCGCCAGGAGGAGCGCGCGGTAGCCCTGCAGGACCTGGGCAATCGCCAGACCGAGGATGATCGAGAGCAGGACCGATAGGTAGCTGAAAGCATCCATCATCCGGGCGCTCCGATCCGGTGCGCCGCAAGGAGCTCGTAATAAGGGCGGCAGCGGTCCGCGAGGCGCTGTGCCTCACCGGGAAGCTCGACGCGCTCCGTCTCGGACGGCCCGAAGCCGGTGCTCTTCTCGACCGCATTGTACCAGTGCGCAGCCCAGACACCGTCGGTGCCGCGACGGCCGGGCCGCCAGTGCAGCATCGCCGGATCCCACGGGATGTCGAGCGCGTCGCAGAGCTTCGAAAGCACGGCTTCGGGATTTGTCAGCACATCATTGGAGTCGATGACCGGCGGGGCATGGCCGAGCCGGTCCGCCTCGCGCTCGAAGAACTCGGCCTGGCGCTCGAGGCCGAGATCCTCGAACGCCGCGGTATCGCGCTTGCGCAGGTAGGAGGCGATCATCCGCCCGGGTTCGCGGATGAGGAAGGCATGCGTAAAGCCGGTGAAATCGTCATAGCCGACCGGCCCCGCCATGTGGTGCCACATATGCTTCTGATACCAGATCGGCGACCCGTCTGGAGGGTCGCCGCGAAGCGTCTGCATCACGCTGCGCCAGTCGCAATCCATCGATGCGATGGTCTCCTGGCGCATTGGATGGTCCGCGCCTGTCGTTTTCAAAAAGCAGCCGTAGAAAGGCTCGTCCGAGACGAACGTGTCGCGCCTGCTTCCGAAGCTGCGCATCATCGCGGTGGAGAGGTTTCTGGGGCCCGACCACATCGCGATTCGGACGGTCACGGATGCTTCTGCTCCTCGATGTCGCGTTCGATGCGCTCGGCGTAGAGTTTCTGCAAGCGGTCGACGACTGGCCCGCGGCACGTGGGCTTGCGCCCGTCGATCTCGCGCACGGGCACGATCCCGGCAAAGGTTCCGGTGACGAACGCCTCGTCGGCGCCGTAGACGTCGGTCAGCGAGAAATCCTTTTCGATCGCCGGAATGCCGGCCTCGCGAGCGACTTCCAGCGCCACTCCCCGCGTGATCCCGCCTAAGCAGTACTTGCCGCTCGACGTCCACACTTCGCCTTTGCGGACGATGAAGAAGTGCGTGGAATTGCAGGTGGCGACGAAGCCGTGCGGATCGAGCATCAGCGCCTCGTCGGCGCCGGCCTGCGTTGCCTGGATCGAGGCGAGGATGCAGTTGAGCTTTGAGTGCGAATTGATCTTCTGGTCCTGAACCGCGGGATCACCGCGCCGCACGTGGACGGTGAACAGCTTCAGGCCGCGCTCGTATATCGCCGGATCGGGCTCCTTAAATTCGGGAATGATCACGATCGTCGCGCCCGAGACGATGACGCGAGGGTCCTGGTAGGGTGTCGAACGAACGCCGCGCGTGACCATCAGCCGCACGTGGACGCCGTCGCTCATCCGGTTGGCGTCGAGTGTGTCGTAGAGTCGCTTCGTCAGCTCCTCGCGCGAAAGGCCGATGTCCATCGCGATCGCCTTCGCGCCCTCGTAGAGCCGGTCGAGATGCCGATCGAGGAAGACGAGCTTGCCTTTCTGGACCCGCAGTCCTTCCCAGACGCCGTCGCCGAGCATGAAGCCGCTGTCGAACACCGAGACCACCGCTTCGGCGCGGGGCTTCAGCTCACCGTTGACGTTGATCTGGACCGACGCGTTCCGCGGATCGGAGACGTCGTGCATCGACTTGGCCATGGTTCAGCCGCGCTCCTCCAGCTGCGCCGCGGCATCGTGGAGTGGGCGGATGAACAGCCGCCGCACCTGCGGCCAGCGCTGGTGCGCGTCGTGCTCCACATCGCAAACGATCTGCTCGACCTCGCCTGCGGAAATATTGTTTTCGAAGTCGACGTTGATCATTGCCGTGATGATATCGGGCGCGGAGTGGATGGTCAGCACATGGCCGACACCGACCACGCCTTTCTTGCTGCACGCGAGCTCGCGCAGCCCATGGACAAGCTCGGGGTCTGCCGCTTCGCCGATCAGCAGGCCTTTGGATTCATAGGCGAGAAGCGCGGCCGTGAAGCCGAGGATAATTCCGATCACGATGGAGGCGGCGCCGTCGAAGAAGGGGTCGTGAGTCAGCTGCGACAGCAGAAGGCCGATCGCCGCGGCGATGATTCCGGCCATCGCCGCGCCATTCTCGAGCAGGACGATGAAGGCCGGCGGGTCCTTCGACCGGCGGATCGCCTCGAACCAGCCGATTTTGCCCTTCGACTGCTCAAAGTCGCGGTACGCCTCGATTGTTGACCAGCCTTCTAGGAGGAAGGCGATCAGAAGCACCGCATAAGCGATCAGCGGCGACACGGCCGGCTCCGGGTGCATGATGTGGATGAAGCCTTCGTAGACGGACACTCCCGCGCCGAGCGAAAACACCAGCACCGCGACGACGAAGCTCCAGAAATAGAGCTCGCGGCCGTAGCCGAACGGGTGAATCTTGTCGGGCGGCTTCTTTGCCGCCCGGCGGCCCCACATCAGAAGCAGCTGGTTGGTCGAATCGACGACGCTGTGGACCCCTTCGGTCAGCATTGCCGACGAGCCGGTGATCGCTGCCGCCACGAATTTCGACACGGCAATGCCGAGGTTCGCAAGCAAGGCAACGACGAGCGTTCGGGTGCTGGCGGTCGGCGCGCTCATCGTGCGACCCTTGGCACAAGTAGCGGCGTTTAGGACAGCGCTTCTTCGCGCCTCAGATGTGGATCACGCGGCCGAACGCGGCGAGCACGCTCTCGTGCATCATCTCGCTGAGCGTCGGGTGCGGGAAGACGGTCTGGATGAAGTCGGTTTCGACCAGCTCGGCGGTCTTGCCGATCGTGTAGCCCTGAATCAGCTCGGTGACCTCTGCGCCGATCATGTGCGCTCCGAGCAGCTCGCCCGTCTTCGCGTCGAACACGGTCTTCACGAAGCCATCGGTCTCGCCAAGCGCGATGGCCTTGCCGTTGCCGATGAAGGGGAACTTGCCGACCTTCACCTGATAGCCCTTCTCCTTCGCCGCGGCCTCGGTGAGGCCGACGCTCGCCACCTGCGGGCGGCAGTAGGTGCAGCCAGGGATGTTCTTGGGGTCGGTGTAATGCGGGTGGACGTCCTTGTTGCCCAGCTCCTGAGCGATGGTCTCGGCAGCGGTGACGCCCTCGTGGCTCGCCTTGTGCGCGAGCCAGGGCGGGCCGGTGATGTCGCCGATGGCCCAGATGCCCGCCACGCTCGAGCGGCCATATTTGTCGACGTCGATGTGGCCCTTGGTGGATTTCACGCCGAGCGCTTCGAGGCCGATATTCTCGGTGTTCGGCACGATCCCGACGGCGACGATGCAGTGGCTGAACTTGTGTTCCGCGGACTTGCCGTCGCTGGTCTTGATCGTCGCGGCGACGCCTTTCGCGTCGGCGGTGAGGCTCTCGACGCCAGCCGAGGTGAGGATCGTGAGTCCCTGCTTCTTCAGGCTCTTGGCGAGCTGGTCGCTGACCTCCGCGTCCTCAACCGGCACGACCCGGTCGAGCATTTCGACCACGATCACCTTGGCGCCTAGGTCCGCATAGAAGCTCGCGAACTCGATCCCGATCGCGCCCGAGCCGATCACCAGCAGGTCGGTCGGCATCTCAGGCGGAGTCATGGCGTGGCGGTAGGTCCAGATGCGCTTGCCGTCGGCCTTGGCGAACGGAAGGTCGCGCGCCCGCGCACCGGTCGCGAGGATGATGTGCTTGGCCTGGAGCTCGGTCGTCTTCTTGTCGGCGCCGGTCACGACGAGCTTGTTCTTCGCGGTGAGCTTCCCCTCGCCCATCACGACCGCGATCTTGTTCTTCTTCATCAGGTGCGCGACGCCTTGGTTGAGCTGCTTCGCGACCGCGCGGCTGCGTGCGACGACCTTGGCGATGTCGAACGACGGCTTGTCGTTGCTGAGGCCGTAGGCGTCGGCGTGCTGGAGGTAGTGGAAGATCTCCGCCGACCGCAGCAGCGCCTTCGTGGGAATGCACCCCCAGTTGAGGCAGATGCCGCCGAGGTTCTCGCGCTCGACGATGGCGGTCTTGAGTCCCAGCTGCGCCGCGCGGATCGCTGCGACATAGCCGCCCGGTCCCGAGCCGAGGACTACAACATCATATTGGTCCGCCATTGATTGCTCCTATCCCCTCTCCCCTCGAGGGAGAGGGCGACTCAGGCGCAGCCTGAGCGGGGTGAGGGGTCGAAAGTGCAATGGCGATGACCTGCGCCACGCCATCCAAGTTGCTCAGAATGTCATTGTTCCAGAACCGCAGAACCCGGTAGCCCTTGCTCTCCAGAAACGCGGTTCGACGCTCATCGGCGCCATTTCCGGCGTGCTGCCCGCCATCGGCCTCAATGATAAGACGCCGCTCCTGGCAAACGAAGTCGACGATGAAAGGGCAGATCGGTTGTTGTCGGCGAAACTTCGCGCCTTCCAGCTGGCGGTTGCGGAGGACCGACCAAAGCTTCCGCTCAGCGTCCGTCAGTTCACGCCGCAGGCGTTGTGCCTGGAGAAGAGTGTGGCCGCTGTATCCGGTCACGCCCTCACCCTTCCGCCGCATCGGGCACCCATGAAAGTACTTTCATGGGACCCTCTTGCGGCTCCCTCCCTCTCCCTCGAGGGGAGAGGGGATGGGCCGCGGCTTTCCCGCCTCATCCAGCGCGACGAAGGTGAATTCGCCCTCCGCCACGACGGTTTCGCTGTCGCTGTCGCGCTGGCGGGCGATGGCTTCGGCCTTGAGGCGAAGCGAGGTTCGGCCCTGCTTCAGCTCCTCGACATAGACGCTGAGCTCGTCGCCGACCGCCATCGCGCCGGGGAACTTCAGCGCATCCGCCGCGACGAGGATGGCCTTGCCGTGCGTGCGGCGGGAAGCGAAGGAGCCGCAGGCGAGGCCCATCTGCCCCATCAGCCAGCCGCCGAACACGCCGCCGTAGGGGTTAGTGTCCGCGGGCATGGCGGTGACTCGGATCACCGCCTCTCGACTCAAGCCAGCATCCCCAGCGGGTTTTCGACCAGCTCCTTGAAGCGCTTCATCAGCTTGGCGCCGTCGGCCCCGTCGATGGCGCGGTGGTCGAAGCTTCCGGTGGCGCTCATCACAGTCGCGATCTGGAGCGAGTCATTGATGACGTAAGGCCGCTTTTCGCCCGCGCCGATGGCCATGATCATGCCTTGCGGCGGGTTGATGACGGCTTCGAACTGCTTGATGCCCATCATGCCCATGTTCGAGATGGATGCTGTGCCGCCCTGAGATTGCTCGGGCTGGAGCTTGCCGTCCCTGGC
>JABFXK010000169.1 GCA_013361785.1 Sphingomonas sp. | reverse complement strand
TTTTCGCCCTTGAGGTTCACGTCGAGGATTGCGAGGTCGAAACCACCCTTCTCGACCTCTTCGAGCGCGCATTCGACAGTTTCGCAGGTGCTCTGGACCTTGTGGCCGAGCGAATCGAGGAAATCCTCGAGCATCATCGCAATGAGAGGCTCATCCTCGACGATCAGGATGGAACGCGGACTGGCCATGCTGCTGTTCGCATAAAGTGCCCGAACAAAAACCGCAAAGCGCTATTTCGTGCCCACTGCCCGCCTAGCCGCTTCGGCGAGCTCGATGACCGAGAAAGGCTTGGGCAGGAAATTCACGTTCTCGATGTCGATCGACTTCCTCAGCTGCTCCTCGGCATAGCCGGACATGAACAGGATCTTGAGGTCGGGACGGCTCTTGCGCGCCTCGCGAACGACGGTCGGACCGTCCATCCCGGGCATGACCACGTCGCTGATCAGAAGATCGATCGGCTCTCCGCGGCCGAGGATGTCCATCGCCTCCTCGCCATTCTCCGCCGTCATCACCTTGTAGCCGTGGCGGGTCAGCGCGCGTTCGGCGACGCTACGGACAGTCGGCTCGTCTTCGACCAGCAGCACCGAGCCGCTGCCCCAGAGCTCGTCCTTCTTGGCCTTTGGAGCTCGACGTGACCTTCCCGCCGCCGCCTCTTCGCGGTGGACCGGCAGGTAAATGACGAAGCGCGTCCCCTCGCCGACCTTGGAATCGGCGAAGATGAAGCCACCCGATTGCTTGACGATTCCGTAGACCGTGGAAAGGCCGAGGCCGGTGCCCTTCCCCACTTCCTTCGTTGTGAAGAACGGCTCGAAAATCTTGCCGAGCACATTGGGCGGAATTCCAGTGCCCGTGTCGGTGACCGACAAGGCGCTATAGTCGGCAATCGGAAGGATGTCGGAGCCGAGCTCGGCCACCTGGTCCGACTTCACGAAATAGGTCTGGATAGTCAGCGTTCCGCCGCCCTTCGGCGCCATCGCGTCGCGCGCATTGACGGCAAGGTTGATGATCACCTGCTCGAGCTGGCCGGGGTCGGCACGGATCGGTCCAAGGGTCCGTCCGTGCTTCACTACCAGCTCAACCGTCTCGCCGAGCAGGCGCTTGAGCAGGTGCGACACCTCCGAGACGACGTCCGGGAGCTGAAGGACCTGTGGGCGGAGGGTCTGCTGACGCGAAAAGGCGAGGAGCTGGCGGGTGAGCCCTGCCGCCCGGTTCGAGTTCGACTTGATCTGCTGGATGTCGTCGTAATCGATGTCGCCGGGCGTGTGCCGCATCAGCATCAGGTCGCAATGGCCGATGATCGCGGTCAGGATATTGTTGAAGTCGTGCGCAACGCCGCCGGCGAGCTGGCCGACGACCTGCATCTTCGTCGCCTGAGCGACCTGCCGCTTCAGCTTGGCTTCCTCGCTATTGTCCTTGAGCAGCAGCAGCACCGCGGCATCGCCGAGGCCGCGCAGCCCGGCGATGGTCAGAGCCACCGGCTCCGAAGGTTGCCCCGCAAGGCGGACGGCGAGGTCGCCGGACATGGCCGGACCCCTCGCATTGCGCCTCACCGCGTCGGCGACGGCCGCCTTGTCGTCCTTCACGACGAGATCGCCGGGATAGACCGGCATCGCCGAGCCCTTGATCCCGGCTGCCTGACAGAAGGCGTGATTCATCGTCAGGAAGCGCCCGTCGCCGTCCACGAGCGCGAGGCCGATCGGCAGCATATCCAGCAAGGTCTGCAGATGCGTTGAGCTCGACATCGGCAGCGTGTCCGGACTGTCGAACAGATAAAAATTTCCGTAATCCGTAGGACCGGGCGCATCGAGCGGGATCAGGACCGCGCGCAGTCGCCGCCCGGATTCCCCTTCAGCGGTGAGCTGGACGTGAGCCTCCTCCCCCGTCTCCTTGACCAGATCCATCAGCTTTGGCTGGTCCTTCATTTCTCCATCCAGGAGCGCGCGCGTCTCGAAGAGGCGATTGGAGGCCAGTATCCGTCCTTGAGGATCGACGAAGGCGGCAAGCACTCCGGCGCGGCCGAGCAGATCGCCGGCGCGTCCGCGCAACCGGTTCGCCGCCGCGGTGATCGGATCGGGCGAACCGGGTTTGACGAAGCGCCAGAGCAGGACATCGTTGTTCAAGCCGACTCGCTCGACTTCCACGGGCGAGGTTCCGGCCGTTGTCTCGATGCCAGCAACGCAGCCTGCGCCGTCGCGCCAGGCCATGGTCTGGGCGAGCTCGAGGCCGCGGCGGCCATCATCGCTCGCTGCGAGCTCGAGCGGAGGTCGCGCGCCCCCGAAGCGCTCGCGGTAGGCAGCATTGACCAGGAGCACCGAACCTTCACCGGTCGTCAGCGTAACCGGATCGCTGCTGAGGCTCAGCGCAGACCCAAGG
>JABFXK010000263.1 GCA_013361785.1 Sphingomonas sp. | reverse complement strand
CCTCACCGGGGAGTCTCGCGCGGCGCCGGCGGCATTTTCTATGATTATCTCGAAGAGCATTTCGACGCCCATTTCGCCTTCACCAAAGATGTCGGCGAAGCATTCCTCGACATCTTCCCGCAGCTCGTGCGCAAGCGGATGGACACGCCGTTCAGCGACGACGACATGGAGCGCCTGCTCGAATTCCGCGGCCGCTATGTCGAGTTCAACCTGCTTTACGATCGCGGCACGCTCTTCGGTCTCAAGACCGGCGGCAACACCGACGCGATATTGATGAGCCTGCCGCCCGTGGCGAAATGGAAGTGACTGCGTGAGTTACGACCCGGTTACGGACAGCGAGCTCGCAGCCGTGGTCACCTATCTCGAAATGCATGCCCCGCCGACCGCCGAAGTGCCGGCATCACCCTTCTCCCTCCGCCGCATCGACCAGCCCGCCGCCGACGAATATCGCGCCCTTTTCCGCCTCGTCGGCGCACCGTGGCTGTGGTTCTCGCCCCTCAATCTCGACAATTCCGAGCTCGAGGCGATCATCCGCCATCCAAAGGTTGAGCTCTATTCGGTGGAGGACGAACAGGGCCGCCCCTCGGGGATGCTCGAGCTCGACTTCCGCCAGCCCAGCGAATGTGAGCTCGCCTTCGTCGGCCTCGTCCGGGAGCTGTCAGGCAAGGGCCATGGCCGCTGGCTCCTCGCCGAAGCCGTTCAGCGCGCCTGGCGCGACGGGATCGATCGGGTCCACGTCCACACCTGCTCGCTCGATCATCCGGCGGCGCTCGCTGCCTATCGGCGCGCCGGCTTCACGCCCTACAAGCGCGCGGTCGAGCGATTTCCCGATCCGCGCCTGCTCGGCATTCTTCCCGAGACGTCAGCGCCTCAGGTCCCGCTCCTCGGAACCGTCGGAGTCGCCGCTTCGCTTCCCGAAAGCTGAACGTAGATCCGCGCCAGCATCACGAAGAAGACCACCGACAGAAGCGCGCTCACGAGCTGGCTGACGATCGACACCAGCAGCCCTCCGAGCGAGCGCGGCCCGGCGTCGGCAGCGACCACGCGCACGAGCAGCCCGGCGACGCTGTCCACGGCCCAGATCAGGCACAATGCGCCGATCCCGAACAGCAGCAGAAAGACGAAAAGGCGCCACCAGTTGCCGTGCGACATATCCCAGCTGCGGCGCAGGATGACGAGCGGCCCGACCTGCTCGGCGCTCGCAACCGCCGATGTCAGCATCATCCGAACCCCCACATATACTCCGACGATGGTCAGGATGATCAGCCCGAGCGCTGCGGCGACCGGCGGGTGCGCCTGGTCCGCGCCGACGAGATTGTAGAGCACCGATCCCACCACCAGGATCGGCACGACCCACACCAGCACGCAGGCGACGTAAGGAAAGAGCCGCTTGAGACCATGCATGATCGCCTCGCCGACCGCGACGTGCGGCCCGATCGCCAGCCTGATCACGGCGAGCTGGCCGACAAGAGAGACGATAAGCGCCACGAACCCGACCGCGATCCACAGCCCCGTTCCCGGGAAGGATCCCGGCGCGCCCTCCGGCATGGTGACGTTGAGGATCAGCCCGGGAAGCACGAACAGCGCGAGGGCGACAGCGAGGAACAGGCGGCCGTCGCGCGCGAGGACCCGTGTGGTCTCCTCCCACGCCCGAGAAAGCGACAGTTTCGGCATGGATCCCCCTCTTGTCTCGTCGGCTCTTATGCGGACGGTCGGCCCGTCGCGCAACGGCGCTTGCCCCGCCGGGCCGCCCCGCCCATGTGACGCATCGGATGACCGAAGCGGACGGGATCGAATGGCGGGTCAGCGACACGCCCGTGCCTTATGAAGAAGCGCTGCGCTTCATGGAGGAGCGCGCGGCGGCGATCCGCGACGGCACCGCGAGCGAATGCGTCTGGCTTCTCGAGCATCCGCCGCTCTTCACCGCCGGCACCAGCGCCGACCCGGCCGAGCTCTTCAATCCTCAGCATTTCCCGGTCTACGAAGCCGGGCGCGGCGGCCGCTACACCTATCATGGTCCCGGCCAGCGTGTCGGCTATGTGCTTCTCGACCTCGAAAAGCGCGGGCGTGACATCCGCCGCTTCGTCCACTCGCTCGAAGGCTGGATGATCGACGCGTTCGCCGAGCTCGGAGTCGAGGCGCATCGAGCCCCGGGACGGATCGGCATCTGGGTCGGTGAAGGTCTCGACGAGGCCAAGATCGGCGCCCTCGGAGTGCGCGTGAAGCGCTGGGTGACGCTCCACGGCTTTGCGATAAACGTCGCCCCGGACCTCACGCATTTCAGCGTGATCGTGCCCTGCGGGATTGCGGAATTCGGGGTGACGAGCCTCGCCGAGCTTGGGAAACAAACGCCGCTGACGCGGGTTGATGCCG
>JABFXK010000133.1 GCA_013361785.1 Sphingomonas sp. | reverse complement strand
CCCGCGGAGACGGCCATCCCATACTGGCCGGCGATTGCCGCGACCTGGCCGCGCGCAGCGTCGGCCGTTGCGCCATCGACGTAAATGGCGTCGCCATAGCCGAGGCCGAGACCCTGAAACCAACCGTTCAGCCGTTCGGCCTCGCCAGGGGCGAGCGCTCCATCAGGCGCTGCGGCGTCGAAAACGTAATCGGCGCTCGTGACGATCGGGACGTTGACCGCCGCCACGCCCGTGTCGGGCCTGTCCACGTCGGGCGTGTTGCAGGCCGCCAGCGTGGAGGCGAGTGCGATGAGGATGAGCTTGGAACGCATCGTCCGATCCTTCTTTGTCTGACCGCCGCTCACAGCCGGAAGCCCGGAGCAGCCACTGCAACCGCGCCGGTCACCGGGGCGGGCGCTGGTGCCTGGATCGCCGTGGGTTGAACGGCGCCGCTCTTGCCGGTGAAGGTTTGGCCGAGGAAGTCGCGGCGGCCGTCGTTCGGCACTCGATAGCCGTCGATCGGAGTCGCGAGCTGTCCCGAGACCGGCCGCACGAGATAAGGCGTGACGACGACCACGAGCTCGGTTTCCTGCCGCTGGAACTTGGTCGAGCGGAACAGCGCCCCGAGGATCGGGATGTCGCCCAGGAACGGCGCCTTGTTGATGCTGTTGCTGGCCGTGTTCTGGAGCAGGCCCGCAATCATGAACGACTGTCCGGAGCCCAGCTCGACCGTCGTTTCGGCGCGCCTGGTGGTGAGCGCCGGAACCCTGAAGCCGTTGAGGCTCACGCCATTGGCATCGTCGAGCTGGCTGACCTCGGGGCGTACGCGCATGGAAATGCGTCCGTCGGCGAGCACAACGGGCGTAAAGGCGAGGCCGACGCCGTATTGCTTATATTCGATGGTGACAGCGCCGAGCGACTGCGAGACCGGGATCGGGAACTCGCCGCCGGCCAGGAAGCTCGCCGTCTCGCCCGACAAGGCGGTGAGGTTCGGCTCCGCGAGAATGGTCGCGAGACCGTCGGTCGCGGCGAGGTCGATCGATCCGGCGAGGTCTAGGCCGAACAGATGTCCGGCCGCGCCAAAGGTGGATCCGAGCGCACCGGCAGCGACGCTGAAGGGCGAGCCGCTTCCTCCCGAAGTCACGGAAACGCCCTGCCCGATGCCGAACTTGAAGCCACTCGTCGGGTCGGTCGAGAAGAGATTGACCCCGATCGACTTCAGAGCGGAACGGTCGAGCTCCGCGATCCGGACCTTGAGCATCACCTGCAGCGGAGTCGCGACCTTGAGCCGGCTGACCGGCACAATGTTGAGCGCTGCTGTCGCGCTATTGATGTCCACGCCGGGATTGAGCGCTGCCTTGACCAGCATCTCGGCCTGTGCCGCGTCTTCGGGCGAGGAGACGGTGCCGTTGAGCACCGCGACCTGGCCGACGTTCGTCACGCTGATGTCCGCATCGGGCATCGCCTGGCGCAGGATCTCGTTGATCGAGCTGATGTTCTGGTTCACGCGGACGTTGGCGCCATAGACCACCGACCCGTCGGCGGCGGTCGCGATGACCGTCGCTTCGCCAGCCTTCTTGCCGAAGAGATTGATCTGGCGCGGACCGTTCACATAGACGTCCGCGATATCCGGCGCGGACACCCATACGTTCGCGACGCTGCGCGGCAGATTGAGCATCTGGCCTTCTCCGACCGACAGCAGGACCTGCTGTGAGGGGCGATAGGTTCCGGACGTGTACGCCCTCGGCTGGGCCGCGGCGGGCGCCGGGGCAGCGACCACGGAGATTCCCGCAGTCAGTGCCGCCAGAGCGGTGCCGAGGCGCGCCCGGCGATGGATTGCATGAATGTTCATTTAGCGAGCTCCCACCGGAACAACGGTGACATCATTGCCGCGCGCCACCCGCACGACGGGTCCGGTCACCACCGGAGCACCGCCGGTCTTGCCGGTGAGCGCCTGGCCAATTCCCTTGGCGAGGCCCGCCATGGCCTGGCCGATCTGTTCGCCGGCGGTGCCGGGTTTCGCCGGAACGGTGCGGCGCTGGAAGCGCGACACGTCGCCGCCGGTCGTGAAGGTGGTGTTGGTGTCGATCGGACGGTCCGAATAAGCGAGCAGCATCTGCTTCTCGTCGGCCGGGCTGGCGTTCGGCGGCAGCTTTATGTCGCCCGACGCGATCGCCCGCTCGAGATCCGCGGAATTGTCGGAGATCGAACGCAGCACCAGCGACAGCTGGCCGAGGCTCTGCGCGACCGCCACTTTCTCGGCGATCTTCGGAGTCACTTCCAGAGTCACGTTCGAGAAGGTCTTGATGGCCGTCTTGCCGTCATCGTCCTTGTCGGTGAAGCGCTGATCGGTCGCAAGCACGCGCACGTTGCGCACGATCGTTTCGGAAACCTTGAGCGGCGGTCCG
>JABFXK010000274.1 GCA_013361785.1 Sphingomonas sp. | reverse complement strand
TTGTCGGTACGATCACCGTGGTCGGCGCGCTGGTTGTCGACGGAGCTTTCTCGCCGCCGTGGTGGGTTCACCTCGTCTGGATTCCGGTTGCCGCGGCGCTGACCATCGGCGGGCTTCGTGTCTCCAAGGGCTGGCTGCTCGCGCAGGAGTATAAGCACCGCGCGCGCGAGGGACGGATCGCCGAATGACCAAGCGGCTCCCGCTCGTTCCAACGATTGTCGCACTCGGTGCAGCTGCGGTGCTGGTCTATCTCGGCGTCTGGCAGCTGCAGCGTGCGAAATGGAAAGAGACTGTCCTCAAGAGATATGCCGAGGCCGAGCAGCTGCCGCCGATCGCCTTCCCGACCATGCCTCTCGGGAACGATCAGCTGCCGCTATTCCGCCATGCGACCGGAGTCTGCCTCCGGGTCAACGGCCGTCGTTCGATCGGCGGTGAGAATCGGGCGGGCGAGCCTGGCTATGTCCAGATCCTCGACTGTGCGACGGGCGCGGAGGGCCCGGGCATGTCGGTCGAGGTCGGCTGGTCGAAAGATCCGAACGCAAAGATCAACTGGGCCGGCGGTCCGGTCAGCGGAATCATCGTGCCCGATCGATTCTCGCGGATGCGTCTTGTCGCTGCCAGCGCGCCGCCGGGCCTTGAACCGAGCAAGACCCCAGACGTCAGTACTGCAAGTCCGGTCAGCCCGGCCGGACATCGCGGCTATGCCGCGACGTGGTTTGCCTTGGCCGTGATCGCACTGATCATCTATGGCCTTGCGGTGCGCAAGAAGATCAAGGCCGATCTGAAATGAGCGGAGAGCAGCACGTTCTCGCCAACGGTTTGACAATCGCCGTCGACCCATTGCCCCACGCGGAATCGGTCGCATTCGGCCTTTACGCGAGCGTCGGTTCGCGCTCCGAGCCGGCGGTTTTGAGCGGACTCGCGCATCTCGTTGAACATATGGTGTTCAAGGGCGCCGGCGGCCGCGACACGCGAGAGCTCGCCGAAGTGATTGAGGTCGTGGGCGGATCGCTGAACGCCTGGACCGCGCGCGACCAGACCGTATTCCACGCTCGTGCGCTTGCCCGCGACTTGCCACTCGTTGCCGAGCTGATCGCCGACCTGGTCCGTGCACCGCATTTCGACGAGGAGCATCTCGGCCGCGAAAAGCTGGTGATCTTGTCGGAGCTGGGCGAGAGCGTCGACTCACCGGACGACCTCGTTCACGATCATTTGTTCGAGGCTGCGTTCCGAGGCCAGGCGATCGGACGTCCGGTGCTCGGAAGCGAGAAAACGGTCCGATCCATTACGCGCAAGGATTGCTTCGACTGGCTGCAGCAGCAGTTCGTGCCATCGCGGCTAGTGCTGGCGGCGAGCGGGCGGGTCGAGCCGGAACAGGTGCTGAAGCTGGCCGAGCAGCTGTTCGGAGATCTCGAATCGCGAGAAGCTCCGGCCGTCGAACAGGCGCGTTTCACCGGCGGCGTTCAGAGCGACCGCCGTACATTCGAGCAGGCGCATTGGTGTCTGGCGTTCGAGGGGATGCCTGCGACAGACCCATGCAATCCGGCGCTTGCATTGTTCGTCCAGGCCCTCGGCGGCGGGACGTCGTCACGACTGTTCCAGGAACTGCGTGAAGAGCGCGGGATGGCTTATTCGATCTATGCCTGGAATCAGGCTTTCGCCGACACGGGGCTCGTCGGCATCGGTTGCGCCGCCGAACGTGCGCGCGCGGGAGAATCGGTCAATCTCGCGCGTGAGGTGCTCGCTGCGACTGCGGACGGACTGAGCGAAGCGGAGCTGAGCCGAGCCCGAGCGCAGATGGAGGCTGGGTTGCTGATGGCGCTCGAAACCGCACAAGGTCGGGCTGATGCAATCGCTCGTTCGATCGAAGTGTTCGGGCGCATATTATCGCTGGCCGAGCTGCTCGAACAGATACGCGCAGTGACTCTCGATGACGCTCGGGCGGCCGGGCGAACGCTGCTTGATCGACCCGCGGCCATGGCTTCGGTTGGCGCAAAGCTCGCCCTCGCGGCGTGACCGACCTCAAGACGATCATTGCAGAACCGTGGGCCGATTGGGCCCTAGTCGACTGCGGCAACGGGCAAAAGCTCGAACGCTATGGAGAGATCACCGTCCTCCGCCCGGAGCCGCAAGCGATGTGGACGCCGGCACTCCCGGGCAGCGAGCCCGATGCGACTTTCGTGCCTGGCTCTGACGAGGAGGGCGGCGGGCGCTGGGTCCAGCACCGCCCGGTCCCGAAGCAATGGGTGCTCGGCCGAGATGGCGTGCGGTTCAATGCCTCGCTGACACCGTTTCGTCACCTCGGCTTCTTCCCAGACATGGCGCCGCAGTGGGACTGGATGCGAGAACGCGCCAATGATGCCGACGTCCTCAACCTTTTCGGCTACACCGGCGTAG
>JABFXK010000279.1 GCA_013361785.1 Sphingomonas sp. | reverse complement strand
GCGAGCTGCCGGTTGAAATTGTAGTTCAGCCGCGCCCCGGCCTGACTCGCGCCGAGCTGTCCACCGGTTGCCAGCGAGCGCGAACCGGCAACGCCGGTCTGCTGGCTGCGGAGAAGCGCCCAGCTGCTCAGCTGGAGACGGTCGAGACCCGGTTGGATGGGTGGCGCCGGCGGTGCAGGCATGCTTTCCTGCCTAACCACGACCGGCGAGCGCGTCGACGTCGAAATTCCCGCAAGCTGTGGTAGCGGCCAGTCGTCTGCCGCTTCATCGGAGGGATAATAGGACGGCCGCAGGGGCGCAGGCGTCCAGCCCGCTCGTACCATGGGCGTGGACACGGGCGCCGCGTAATAGACTGGCACCATCACGGGCCTGACTGGCGGCTGCGAGTAAGGATAAGCGGCCGGCGCGTATTGGTAATAAGGATCGGGCTGGACGGGTGTTGCGGCAACTGGCTCGATCGGTGGAAACTCCGTCGCGACGACCGGCGGGACCTTCGCGCGCGGCGACTGCAGCTTGAAAAGTTCCGCTCCAGGAAGTGCCCCAAGTGTTGCAGCCCGCACCCCCGCCCATCCGATGATCGCAACGGCGAGGAAGCGGAGCGATGGTCTCACTGCGGAAGCTCCGCGGGAAAGATGTGGCGGGTCTTGTCCCAGCGCCGGGCGCCGCCGCCGACGTGCAGTGATACCGCGCGCGCCGCGGCGAGCATTGCGATGACGTTCCCGACGACCATGCGCGGAATTGCGAGCAGCCCCTCACGCCATCCATAGGCCGAGGCGGTGAAGTAAGCACGCATCAGGACACGCCAGGCGAGTAGCCAGCCGTTGACGACGAGCAAGGTGACGACCCACGGATCGAGCCGCGCGTGAATCGGCGCGCCGAGGAGCTCAGCGAGCCAGATCTGCGACCAGAGCAATGCAGCACCATAGGCAGCGAGCAGGAGCACCGCTGCGAGCGGGCCGCGACGATCGCGCATGCGCATCCAGCGTTCGCCGATACCGCCGCTCCAGCCGAGCCGATCCCAGCCGGCGAGCGCGATCCCGCCGAGCCAGCGTGCTTTCTGCCTCACCGCCGAGCCGAGAGTCCCCGGAAAATGGCCGCGGCTCGCGACGACACCCTGCTCGCCAGGTTGCGCCGGGATGCGCACGAACATGGTCTTGAGACCGAGCGAGCCGATCCTCAGCCCGACCTCATAATCCTCGGTCATGCTGTTGCCCGCAAAGGGCCTGCCGTCCTGCATCGCGGCGAGCCTGGCGAGCGGCCGCCGCGCAATCGCGCAGCCCACGCCGGCGAGCGGGATGGCCGCGCCGACCGCCTCACGCACGACCAACTCCTTGATGTGCGCTTCGGCGAACTCGTCACAATAATGGCCGGCGATCCAGCGCGATTCCGGATCGGGCAGCGGCAGGACCGGCAGCTGGATCACTGCGGCGCGATCAATCAGCCCGTCGAAGATCCGCAGCTCGTAGCGGTGCACCACATCTTCCGCGTCGTGGAGCACGACCGCTTTCGCCTCACAGTCGTTCGCCACCTCATATTCGATCAGCGCATCGTAGAGATGATTGAGGCAGTCCGCCTTCGTGGTTGGACCGTCGGCGGCGACTTCCACGGGCTCGATACGCGGATCGGTGACGCTCGCCACCGCCGCTGCGGTCGCCGGATCGTTGCGGTAGTAGCCGACGAAGATCCGATAATCGTCATAGTCGAGACGCTTCAGTGTCGCCTTGAGCATCGACGAAATGACCGCGGCTTCGTCCCATGCCGGCACCAGGATCGCGATGAACCCCGGATCCTTGTTGAAGACATAATAGCTGGCATAGGCTCGGGCATGGCGGCTGTAGATGGCAGTCGCGCGCCACAGCCGCCGCCCGAAATAGATCAGGTCGACCGTCAGGTCGTTGATTGCAAAGAGGAGGAAGCCGACGCCGGCGAACAACGCCAGCTCGGCCGCGACGCGGCTGAGGATTTCAGCAATCGGCATGGGAAGACTCGAACCGGCGCTACAGCGTGCGTCGATGTTCGGTTGGCATAACTCGGTCCATACGCGCCTCCCCTGCGACGAATCAGACTAACCGAGCGGTGGCAGGCATGGCATAACGATAGTTAAACAACAAGATTGGTTGGTTAAGTCATCATTATGGATAATGCATCCGGCGGTGGTGCGACCTGATTCTTCGGTTTAGCCTGTCACCCGTGAGGATCGTTTTCATTGCAATTCTTGCGTTGCTCGCGTCGCCGGCCGAGACGCGCGGAACCGTCATCTATGCCGGCGGCGCCTGGGCGGCGATCGACCGCGGGGCGTCGTGCGAAGCGCTGACGCGGTCGCAGCGGATCGCCTCCAAGGACGAGGTGCAAGCCGTCGCGGGCTTCACCTTCACTGCCGATCACGCGCGCTGGGGCGAGTT
>JABFXK010000197.1 GCA_013361785.1 Sphingomonas sp. | reverse complement strand
GATTGGATCAAGATCGGCGTCGCCGCGAACATTGAAAGTCGCATGGGTGGAATGCGGGTCAACTGTCCCTATCCGCTCACGCTCGTCGGCAGTCGCCGGGTGCCGAAAGCGGCCGACGCCCTGCGCGTCGAGGCCGCCGTTCACAGGAAGCTCGCAGCACAACTTCACGTCGGCGAATGGTTCAGGGACGAACCGATCGATCCTGTGGCTGCGCTGGACGCAGCGCATCGAGAGGCGGGATTCGACCCGGTCGATGCAGCGATCGATCCGCGGAAGCCGTTTTCGGTCTTCGACCCGACGCCCGCCTAAGCCCCCCCGCTGCCGCCTCCTGAACAGCTCGTTGCTCGTCGCCTCCACCAATGGCTTGAGCGGCCCGTTTAACCATCCCTGCCGGCGGACGAAATCGAGAATGTCGACCAACCGCTGATAGTCGGAGGTTTCGTTGACACCGAAAGCCATGACGTCGATGCGACCGGACTGGTGGGCGCGGGTCAGCTGCTCCTCGAGCTGGCGCTTGGATTCGACCTTAGCGGCCCGGGCGCGTTCCCGTGCAATGAGGTTCGGCCACACCTCGGTCACCCGATCAGCCGCGTTCTGCTTGGAGTCGCCCGGTCCGCTTTCGACGGTCTCTCCGCACCGGATGCGCCAGCGCCAGCCGGCTGTGCCGCTAGGGCCGGTCTCCTGGTGCCAGATCTCGGCGATGCCTTCCGGTGTCTTGGCGACGAAGTGCTGGGGGCCGATGCAGCGCTGCCATGGGAGACGATCGGACATGGGCGATAGAATAGCGAAAAGCCCCGCCGGCGCGAAGCCAGCGGGGCTCGATCAACGGGCAAAGGCGGCCTTCAGCTCGCACCAGGCAGCCGCATCCCCTACACGATTGTTAGCGCCACCGATCCTCGCGCAGGTCCCTACTAGGTTTGGAGCGAGGCAACCGGACACAACCGAGAAGCCGCCGGTTCGATGGGTGCGATTGGGAGCCCGCTGAAATCAGACGTTTTCGCCCTGCGGCCTTGCGATCTCGACCGGCGGGAGCAGGCAACCGTCGGCCTCGAACCCGATGATGAGCTCGGTCGGCATTTCGAACATGAACCCGCGGGTCACGGCGCCGTAGTCGTCGCCGGTGGCATTCTCGATGTCCTGGACCGTCTTTTACAGCCTGTCGGCCGGGATGACGTAGGGCGCGATGCCGTCGGCGCGGATGGTTGCGAGCTCGGCGTCATAGCTAGCGCAGTCGGCAGCGCGGGCGTGGCTGAGCCACCACGCCTCGCCTAGCGAGATCACCGCGAGGGTGACGAGGATCGCGAGAACCTGGCGCACGGTCATGGCACTTTCTCCGCACAGACGCGCGCCACGCCGGCCGGGATCATCCCGAGCCGAGCTGCGGCACTCTCGCTGATGTCGAGGGCCCTGCCCGTCCAAGCGGCCGGCCCGCGGTCCCGTACGGTGACGATGACGGAGCGGCCCTGGTACGTCAGCTTGAGCCTGGTGCCGAACTTCAGCCCGCGGCTGGCCGCGATCATCTGCGTGCCATCGAAAAACGAACCGTCGGCGGTCCGGGACCCGGATTCGGTCCCGTAGTAACTGGTCAGCAGGCGCGTGCCGGCGCAGGGCTCGGCCGCCATGCTGCTCACGATCATCAGCGCATAGATCGCGGCGACGACAAGGATCGCGCCAGCCGCGAGGCTGACGGGGAATGGAATGCGCATGTTGGGTGCTCCTATTGCCGCTCGGCCTGCGGGTGCTCCCAGTGGGGCACCCAGGCATGTGTGAAGCCGTCGGTCAGCGCGGCCACGGCGAAGAATGCTGCCCATCCAAGGATGATCAGCAGCAGCCAAATCCGGTTATGCGCTGTCATTCCTCGCCCTCGTCCTTGTTCCGACGCAGGAGCAGGCTGAGGAACGATCGCGGGCTTGCTGCCCAGTTGAGGACGATCCGCACCAGCCCATCGGCCGTGAGGGCCAGAAGGCCGCCCATCGGGGCGCGATAGACGGACGGGTTGAGGTGCAGGTAATCGACCGCGGCGTCAGTGAAGAGCCACGCGATGAAGACCGATACGCTGATCTGGATCGCCGCGCGCAGCAAGGAATGGAACGGCGAAGTCAACACCCTCACCAGGGCCGCGCCCACGAGCGCGAACCAGAACGTCCAGTCGCTGTTCAATTGTTAGTCCCCCGGGCCGCTCCCCGCGGCAAAAGCGTTGGAGTATGACGCTACGAGTCGAGCGGCCTTAGTCGCCCGACCAGAAGACGATGAAGACGCGATCGAGCAGAATCCCGATCACGATGCCCACGATGAGCAGAGTCACTTCGGCAGATTGGCCGGATCGACGCCGCCGAGCTTCTCGAGAACGGCAACGAGCGAGGTGGCCAGCGCATTGCGGCCTGCGATGGCGAGCACGCCAGCGGCAATCCAGCCGGCCGCCGGCC
>JABFXK010000072.1 GCA_013361785.1 Sphingomonas sp. | reverse complement strand
CACATGAGATTTCCCCGCGCTTTGGTAAAGTCCGCTACCAGATTTCGGCGAGATTGACCGCTCGACTGTTCGGAAACGAACAGCGGCTCAGCTTGACGTGGTGCTCCCGCCGTCGGGGTGCAGCACCTGCCCCGTCATGTAGCTCGCGTCCTCACACGCGAGGAACAGGAAGCTTGGCGCGACCTCGTTCGGTTGGCCAGGCCGCTCCATGGGTGTGTCCTTGCCGAATTCAGGCAGGTCCTCCTTCGGCTGCCCGCCGAACGGATTGAGCGGAGTCCAGATAGGGCCGGGGGCGACTGCGTTCACTCGAATGCCGTCTTTCACCAGATTCTTGGCGAGCGCCCGCGTGAAGCCGACGATCGCGCCTTTCGTCGAGCTGTAGTCGAGCAGGTCCGGCGAGCCTTCGTAGGCCGTTTCCGACGTGCAGTTGACGATCGCCGCGCCTTTCTTGAGATGTGGCCGGGCTGCCTGGGTCATGAAGAACATACCGAAGATGTTCGTCTGGAATGTGCGGCGGAGCTGGTGCTCATCGACGTCGGTGACGTCCTTGTCCGGGTGCTGCTCGCCCGCGTTGTTGACGAGAATGTCGAGCCGCCCGAGCTGATCGACCGTCTGCTGCACCGCCTTCTCGCAGAATTGCTTGTCGCCGATGTCGCCGGCGATGACGATTGCCCGGCGGCCCTCCTGCTCGACGATGGCCTTGGTCTTATTCGCGTCGTCATGCTCGCAAAGATAGACGATGGCGATGTCCGCGCCCTCGCGGGCGAAGAGCGCTGCGACACCGCGGCCGATGCCGCTGTCGGCGCCGGTGATCAGCGCAACCTTGCCCTTGAGGCGATCCGACCCCTTGTACCGCGGCTCCCAGTCCGGCTTCGGTTCGAGCTTGCTTTCATGTCCCGGCTCCTGGTCCTGATGGACCATGGGTTCCATGACATCGGACTGGTCGTGCATCGCCTCACTCCTTGGGCGCGATCCCCATTTCCTCGCGTTCGAAGTCACGCGTGGTCGCCTGGTTCATTTCGTCATCCGCCGGACCCGTGCGCCGACGCCGCGGCAGCTTCGCTTTCGAGTGTTTGGGTGCGCTCTGCTTCATCGTTCGAGTGAACCGCCTTGATGCGCCGCGGTTCCGGAGTTCGTCTTGAGCTTCAGCCGCGGCGGCGCTTGTCGGCGCTCGGCTTTAGTTCCTGGGCGGATTGCGTCTCGCCGGCGCGACACCGGGCCACGAGCGTCGGAAAATCGAAATTGCTGTTGTCGATCAGCGCCGCACTTTCTGCAGCGGCGCATTGAGCCTGCGTCGCATAATGGGTCTGGAGCGTCGCAACTGGCCTGCACGCGCTACCGCCGTCGGCGCAGCCGAGAATGGCAATGACAAAATAACCAGGACCCATGTGAGCATCCCCTAAGACGCTGTTTTAACCGCTCAATTTCGTCCGGGTTCCGCCGCTTTTTCGCAGCTGCGTTTGCTGTCGGCGATCCGCGATCCTACCTTGGCGCGAATGGCAGCAGCGGGCGCAGAGCAGCAGACGGGAAAGCGGAGCGCCGGCTTCGCGGCGCTGTGGCGCTTCCTGCCGATGCTTTGGCCCGAGGGGCAGCTCGAGCTGAAGCTCAGGGTCGTTGCCGCAATGGCGCTCGTGCTCGCCGGCAAGGCCGCCGTCCTGCTGATGCCCTTTGCCTACAAGGCGGTCATCGACAGGATGTCGAACCACCAGGCAGAATTTGCCCTCGTCGCCGGACTGGTCGTCGCTTATGCGGCTGCGCGGTTCGCCGGGGTTCTTTCCGACAACCTGCGCAATGCCTTGTTCGAGAAGGTCGGCCAGGACGCTGCAAGGCGGCTTGCCGGAAACGTGTTCAGGCACGTCCACGACCTGTCGCTTCGCTTCCACCTCGAGCGGCGCACGGGATCGCTGACCAAAATCGTCGAACGCGGAACGAAGAGCATCGACATGATGCTCTATTTCCTCCTGTTCAACATCGGCCCGACGCTGATCGAGCTCACCGCGGCCTGCGTCATCTTCTTCGTGAAGTTCGGTCCGGGGCTGGTCGTCGCGACGCTGGTGATGATGGCGATTTACATCGGCTTCACTCGGCGGGTGACCGAATGGCGAGCGGAACTCCAGCGGCAGCTCAATGACGTCGACAACAAGGCGATCGGCCGCGCGGTCGACTCGCTGCTGAACTATGAGACGGTCAAATATTTCAACGCCGAGGAGCGCGAGACGAGGCGTTATGACGAGGCAATCGCCGCTTTCGCCCGCGCGACCGTCCGCAACGAGGTGTCGCTCGCCTGGCTCAACATCGGCCAGGCGCTGATCACCAACCTGATGATGGCCGGCGCCATGATCTACACCGTCTGGGGCTGGAGCAAGGGCCGCTACACGCCTGGCGACGTCATCTTCATCAACACCATGCTGCTGGGACTTTTCCGTCCGCTCGACATGCTCGG
>JABFXK010000069.1 GCA_013361785.1 Sphingomonas sp. | reverse complement strand
TCCGCCGGAGTGAATATTTGAACCAAAGACCAGTTCCGCCGCTCTATACAAGCGTGATGCAGCCCTGCAGCCTCCTGTCGCTTGCGCCCGCCGTGCCGCCGACTAGAGTCGAGCAGAGCGAAGCCAAGCTCCGAGCTCGCGAAGCGTTCGGCGGCAAGAAAGCGCTGTTCGATCGGCTCTCGGGCGTGTTCGACAATGCCGGCATTGCGCGTCGGCACATCGTCGCTCCGCAGGACTGGTACATGCATGGCCACGGCTGGCATGACCGCAATGCGATCTATCTTGAAGCCGCCGAGAACCTGTTCGTCGAAGCCGCCACCGCCGCAACCGAAAAGGCGGGGCTGGAGCCGCGCGAGATCGACGGTGTGGTCACCGTCTCGACGACCGGGATCGCGACTCCGAGCCTCGAAGCGCGCGCCGCCCAGCGCGTCGGCTTTCGTGATGATGTTCGGCGGGTGCCGATCTTCGGGCTCGGCTGTGCCGGCGGCGTCAACGGCCTCGCGGCGGCGTCGCGCATGGCTGGCTCGGAGCCGGGAAGCAACTGGCTGTTCGTGACCGTCGAGACCTGCTCGATATCGATCCGGATCGACAGCGACGACCCGGCCGCGGTGGTCGCAACGGCGCTATTTGGCGACGGCGCTGCCGCCGCGGTCGTGACGAGCGGCGAGCACAGTCTCGCGCGGATCACCGCCTCAGCCGAGAAGATGTGGCCCGATACGCTGAGGATCATGGGCTGGGATGTCGAAGACCCCGGCCTCAAGGTCGTGTTCGACCGCGCGATTCCGCCCTTTGTGGAGGAACAACTCGCCCAGGCCGCCGATGAGATGTGCGCGAGCATGGGTGTGAGGCGCGCGGACATCGACCGCTTCTGCTGCCATCCCGGCGGGGTGAAGGTGATCGACGCGATCGAAAAGGCGCTCGAGCTTCCGCAGGGCGAGCTCAACCTGGAACGCGAGGTGCTCCACGATTACGGCAACATGAGCGCTCCGACGGTGATGTTCGTGCTGGAGCGGCTGATCGAGCGGGGCCTTCCAGATCGAACGATGATGACGGCGTTCGGTCCGGGCTTCACCTGCGGCGGCCTGCTTCTCGAAGCGGCGTGATCCTCAACATCGTCATCCTGGCGCTGGTCACGCTCCAGCGGCTTGGCGAATTGTGGCTGGCGAATCGCAACACGCGTCGGCTGCTCGCGCAGGGCGCGCGCGAACGTGGCGCCGGTCACTACCCGCTGATCGTTGCCGTGCACACCTTGTGGCTGCTGTCGCTGTGGTGGCTGGCGCTTCCACGTCCGGTGCATCTCTTCTGGCTGGCGCTATTCGTCCTGATCGAAGTCGCGCGGGTGTGGGTGCTGATGACGCTCGGCGCCCGCTGGACGACACGGATCATCGTACTTCCGCAGGCGCCGCTCGTCGGACGCGGCCCCTACCGCTTGGTCAATCATCCGAACTACTTGGTGGTGATCGGCGAGATTGCCGTCCTGCCGCTGGTATTCGGACTGTGGCAGGTCGCGCTTGTCTTCACGCTTCTCAACGCCGCTGTGCTGACTGTCCGCATCCGTGAGGAGAACCGGGCGCTCGGCCGCTAACATTGCTTGCGGAACGGCTGCTTCGGGCCTATATCGCGCCTCTCTCCTCGACATCGCCAGATGCCTGAGGCTGGGGCCCTACGGCTCCGGTCCGAGAGACTTTTGTACTGGTACGGAGCGCGAGTGACCGACATTGCCGGCCTTGAACGACTGATCGAACCCGAGGTGAGGAACCTTGGCTATGATCTCGTACGGGTGATGATGATTGGCGGCGCGTCCGACCCCACGCTCCAGGTGATGGCCGAACGCCCCGACACGCGGCAGCTCGACATCGCCGATTGCGAGCGAATCTCGCACCGGCTGTCGGAATGCCTCGACCTCGCGGACCCGATCGAGGGCAGCTACCGGCTCGAGGTCAGCTCGCCCGGCATCGACCGGCCGCTGACTCGGCTCAAGGATTATGGGGACTGGGCCGGCCACGAAGCGCGGGTCCATCTCGCGGAGCCGCACGAGGGCCGGAAGAATTTCACCGGCACTCTGCAGGGCACCGAGGGGGAACAGGTGCTCATCCAGACCAAGGACGGCGAAGCCCACGCTCTGTCTTTCCACGAGATCGCGTCGGCCAAGCTCGTCTTGACCGACAAGCTCATTCAAGCCACCGCGCCGCTCAGCACCGAGGGCGCTGAACACATCGAAACCGTAGAGGAATGAATTAAATGGCCACCGCACCCGCTGCCGTCAGCGCCAACAAGGCAGAATTGCTCGCGATCGCCGACGCCGTCGCGCGCGAGAAGCTGATCGACAAGGGCATCGTGATCGAGGCGATGGAGGACGCGATCCAGCGCGCCGCACGCGCCCGCTACGGCGCCGAGAATGATATCCGCGCCAAGCTCGACGCCGAGACTGGCGATCTTCGCCTCTGGCGAGTCCTCGAGGTGGTCGAAGAGCCCGAGGACCATTTCAAACAGATCGACGAGAAGGGCGCGCAAAAGCTCCAGAAGGGCGCCAAGGTCGGCGACTTCATCGTCGATCCGCTGCCGCCGATCGAATTTGGGCGCATCGCCGCCCAAGCCGCCAAGCAGGTGATCTTCCAGAAGGTCCGCGATGCCGAACGCGAGCGCCAATATGAGGAGTTCAAGGATCGCGCCGGCGAGATCATCACCGGTGTGGTCAAGCGCGTCGAGTTCGGCCACGTCGTCGTCGACCTCGGCCGCGCCGAGGGTGTGATCCGCCGCGACCAGCAGATCCCGCGCGAAATGGTCCGCGTCGGCGACCGAATCCGCTCGCTCATCCTGCGCGTCGCCCGCGAAGCCCGCGGCCCGCAGATCTTCCTGTCCCGCGCGCATCCCGACTACATGAAGAAGCTGTTCGCTCAGGAAGTCCCCGAGATTTACGACGGGATCATCGAGATCAAGGCCGCCGCCCGCGATCCGGGAAGCCGCGCCAAAATCGGAGTCATCAGCCACGACAGTTCGATCGATCCGGTCGGCGCCTGCGTCGGAATGAAGGGCAGCCGGGTCCAGGCCGTTGTGCAGGAACTGCAGGGCGAGAAGATCGACATCATCCCCTGGTCGCAGGACCTCGCCACCTTCGTCGTCAACGCGCTCCAGCCGGCGACCGTCAGCCGCGTCGTCATCGACGAGGAGGAGAGCCGGATCGAGGTCGTGGTCCCCGACGACCAGCTGAGCCTCGCGATCGGCCGCCGCGGCCAGAACGTGCGGCTCGCTTCGCAGCTCACCATCTCGCAGATCGACATCCTGACCGAGGCCGACGCGAGCGAGAAGCGTCAGCGCGAGTTCGTCGAACGCTCGGCGCTGTTCCAGAACGAGCTCGACGTCGACGAGACCCTGTCGCAGCTGCTCGTCGCCGAAGGCTTCACCAGCCTCGAAGAGGTCGCCTATGTACCGATCGAGGAAATCGCCGAGATCGAAGGCCTCGACGAGGATATCGCGACCGAGCTCCAAAGCCGCGCCACTGAGGCGCTCGAGCGGCGAGAGGCGGCGTCGCGCGAGGAACGGCGCAAGCTCGGCGTCGAGGACGCGCTCGCCGAGATCCCGCACCTCACCGAGCAGATGCTGGTGACCCTGGGCAAAGCAAACATCCGCACCCTCGACGATCTCGCCGATCTCGCGACCGACGAGCTGGTGCAGAAGAAGCGGCCCGAGCAGCGCCGGCAGCGCGAGCCGAGCAACCGCCCGGAGGACAAGGGCGGGATCCTCGCCGAATATGGCCTGAGCGAAGAGCAGGGCAACGAGATCATCATGGCTGCCCGCGCGCATTGGTTCGAGGACGAGCCGCAGACCGAGGAGGCCGCCGATGCGGAATCCTCGCAATGACGATCTCGCGCTAGCAGAGCCGGCGTCCCACGTCCCTGCGCGGACGTGCATTCTCACCCGCCGCAAGGCGACGAAGGACGAGCTGATCCGGTTGGCGCTCGGCCCCGATAGTACGGTTGCTCCCGACGTGCGAGCCCGCGCGCCCGGTCGCGGCGCGTGGATCGGACTCACCCGCGCCGAGCTCGACGAGGCGAATGCCAGCGGCAAGCTCAAGCGGGCGCTCCAGCGTGCGTTCAAGACGAACGCCGTCACCGTTCCCGCCGATCTCGGTGAGCGGACCGAGGCCGCGCTTCGCCAGCACGCGCTCGACAGGCTCGGAATGGAAGCGCGAGCGAGCAACCTCATCAACGGCGCCGATCGCGTCGAGACCGCGGCCCGCTCGGGCAAGGTGCACCTGCTCATCCACGCTGCCGATGCCGGCGAGGACGGCCGCAGAGCGCTCGACCAGGCGTGGAGAGTCGGCGGCGGTGATCCGCAGGGGCTGATATTCCCCGAGCCGCGCACTATCTTGTCCATGGCACTCGGGCGCGAAAATGTGGTACATGTCGCGCTGACCGATCCCGCCGCCGCTTCGCGTGTCCGTCACGCGCTTGCCCGGTGGCTGGCTTTCACTGGCCCGGAACGTGGTCTTTAAAGGTGGAGAATCCGCCTTGGGGACACACTCGGCTGACGTAGATTTGACGAAGGAACAGAATGGCAGACCAGACCGAAAAGCCGAAGCTTGGAACCCGGCCCCCGCTGGGCCTCAAGCGCACGGTCGAGACCGGCAAGGTCAAGCAGAGCTTCAGCCACGGCCGCTCGAACACGGTCGTGGTCGAGGTCAAGAAAAGGCGCATTCTCGGCCGCCCGGGCGAGGCTCCGCCGGCTGAAGCGCCGAAACCAGAGCCCATCGCCGAAGCGCCGAAGCCGGCGCCGAAGCCTGCCGCCCCCGCTCCGCGCAAGCCGTCCGCGCAGGACGAGATCGCCAGCCGCAAGGAACTTCAGCAGAAGCTTCTGCGTGAGGCCGAGGAATCGCGCCTCGCCTCGCTCGAGCAGGCGCGTCGCCGCGAAGAGCGCGCCCGCACCGAGCAAAGCGAGGAAGAGCGCCGCCGTACTGAAGAAAACCGCAAGGCCGAAGAGACTGCAGCGGAAGAAGCACGGCTAAAGGCGGAAGAAGAAGCGCGACGCGCGGCGGAAGCTCCGCCCGAACCGCAAGCCCCGGCGCCGGTCGAACTCGAAGAAGAAGAGGATCGCGGCGCACGTCGTCCTGGCGGCCATGCGCCGGTATCGCGTCGCCCCGAACCTCCACGCCCGAGCCGCGGCCGCGGCGACGAGCAGCGCCATCGCGGCAAGCTCACCGTCAGCCGCGCCCTCTCCGACGAAGACGAGAGCCGCGCCCGGTCGCTCGCCGCGCTCCGCCGCGCGCGCGAGAAGGAAAAGCGCCACCACATGGAGACCGGCCCCGCGACAAAGCAGGTCCGCGATGTCGTCGTTCCCGAAGCGATCACCGTCCAGGAACTCGCGAACCGCATGGCCGAGCGCGGCGCGGACCTCGTGAAGGCGCTATTCAAGATGGGCATGCCGGTCACGCTCACGCAGACGATCGACCAGGACACGGCCGAGCTTCTGGTCACCGAGTTCGGTCACCGGATCAAGCGCGTCAGCGAAAGCGACATCGACATCGACACGTCCGAGGACGTCGATGCTGCCGAGAGCCTCAAGCCGCGGCCGCCGGTGGTCACCATCATGGGTCACGTCGATCACGGCAAGACCTCGCTGCTCGACGCCATCCGCGGCGCTGACGTGGTCGCCCACGAAGCCGGGGGCATCACCCAGCATATCGGCGCCTACCAGGTGCAGCTGCCCGACAAGTCGAAGATCACCTTCCTCGACACGCCGGGCCACGAGGCGTTCACGGAAATGCGCGCTCGCGGCGCGAACGTCACGGACATCGTGATCCTCGTCGTTGCCGCCGACGACGGCCTCAAGCCGCAGACGATTGAGGCGATCAATCACACGAAGGCGGCGGGCGTCCCGATGATCGTTGCCATCAACAAGATCGATAAGCCCGAGGCCAAGCCGCAGAAGGTCCGCGAGGAGCTCCTCCAGCACGAGGTCATCGTCGAGGACATGGGCGGCGAGGTCCAGGACGTCGAAGTCTCGGCGACCAAGAAGACGAACCTCGACAAGCTTCTCGAAGCGATCCAGCTCCAGGCCGAAATTCTCGAGCTGAAGGCGAATCCCGATCGTGCCGCAGAAGGCACGGTCGTCGAAGCCAAGCTCGATAAGGGCCGCGGCCCGCTCGCGACCGTACTCGTCCAGCGCGGCACGCTGCGGGTCGGCGACGTGTTCGTCGCGGGCGCGTCATCCGGCAAGGTCCGGGCGATGATCGACGATCATGGCCGTCAGGTGAAGGAAGCGGCCCCGTCGGTGCCGGTCGAAGTGCTCGGCCTTTCCGCCGTTCCGTCCGCGGGCGATGCTTTCACCGTGGTCGAGAACGAAGCGCGTGCGCGCGAAGTCGCCGCCTATCGCCAGGGCGTTCTCGATCGCAAGCGCACCACGGCTGCGCCGGTCAGTCTCGAGAACATGTTCGCCTCGCACCAGGCGACCCACATGGAGTTCCCGCTGGTCATCAAGGCCGACGTGCACGGATCGGTCGAGGCGATCGTCCACGCGCTCAATCGGCTCTCGACCGACGAGATCAAGGTGCGCGTGCTCCACTCGGGCGTCGGCGCGATCACAGAGAGCGACGTGACGCTGGCAAGCGCGAGCGGGGCGCCGATCATCGGCTTCAACGTCCGTCCGAACGCCAAGGCGCGCGAGGTCGCGGAGCGCAGCAAGGTTGAGTTCCGCTATTACGACGTCATCTACCACCTCACCGACTGGGTGAAGTCGGCGATGGCGGGCGAGCTGGGCCCGGAAATCATCGAGACGGTCGTCGGCCGCGCCGAGGTCAAGGAGGTCTTCCCCGCGGGCAAGAAGGACAAGGCCGCGGGCCTGCTCGTCCTCGAAGGCGTGATCCGCAAGGGCCTCAACGCCCGCCTGACGCGCGAGGACGTGATCGTCTCCAAGACGACGATCAGCTCGCTTCGGCGCTTCAAGGACGATGTCGCCGAAGTCCGCGCGGGGCTCGAATGCGGCGTGATGCTGGCCGACACCAACGACATCAAGGCGGGCGACAATCTCGAAGTGTTCGAAGTCGAGGAGCGCGCTCGGACGCTCTAGCCGATGCGCCGCACCGAGACCCCCGAAGGCCGCTCGGTCCGACTGCTCCGCGTCGGCGAGCAGGTGCGCCATGTCTTGAGCGAGCTGCTCGCCCGCGGCGACGTGCACGACGAAACCCTTCAATCGCATCTCGTCAGCGTCACCGAAGTGCGCATGTCGCCCGACCTCCGCCACGCGAAGGTGTTCGTGAAGCCATTGCTCGGGCAGGACGAGGACGCGGTGCTGAAGGCGCTTCGCCAGAACACCGCCTTCCTCCAGCGCGAGGTCGCTCATCGCGTGCGCATGAAGTACGCCGCGAAACTGAAGTTCGTGGCCGACGAAAGCTTCGACGAAGGCACGCACATCGACCGGCTGCTGCGGTCGGAGAAAGTGGCGCAAGATCTCGACGGCGACTGATCACGTCCGTGTCCGAAACCGGACAATAGTGTTCACCGTCGAACGCCAAGGGCCGCCGGCAGCTACGCTCTTGCATCTGCGTGCCGGATGGCGTGAAATTTGCATGATTCCAGTCGACCGTTTGTCGCGTCTCAGGAAGGAACAGCTGTGATGAAAAACCGCCGCCGCATCGGATTGGCCGTGATGGCCGCACTTTCAGCTTTGGTGTGCGCGCCCGCATCGGCCGCTCCTGACCATGCCCGCTACGTGCTATTCACCCCCGGGACGGACAGCGTGATGATGAGCGGCTCGACCGACGACATCACCCGCGCTCGCGCACTGCGCCACGGGACGGAGCCGTTGCTCTACGCGCGCGTGAATGGCGCCGCTTATATCATTCGCGATCCCGCGACGCTGCGCGCGGCCGCGGCGATCTTCAAGCCGCAGGGCGAGCTTGGCGCGAAGCAGGCCGAGCTAGGATCGCGCCAGGCAGAGCTTGGGTCCCGCCAGGCGCTGCTGGGGTCACAGCAGGCCAAGCTTGGCGCGCAGCAGGCTCACCTCGGGGCTCTCCAGTCCGACGCACGTCCGAGCGAGCAGGCGGAATATGGACGCCAGCAGGATGCGCTGGGGCGACAGCAGGACGCGCTGGGCCGCCAGCAGGACGAGCTAGGCAGGCAGCAGGATGCGCTCGGACAGCAGCAGGACGCCCTCGGCCGCGAACAGGACCGGCTCAGCCGGATCGCTCGCGAGCAGTTCGACGCCTTGCTCGCCGACGCGATTCGCCGCGGAGTCGCGCAACGCGTCGACTGACGCGCATGCCAAACACGGCATGAGCGGTCTAAAGGCCACTCATGCTCCACGGCTGGATCATCCTCGACAAGCCGGTCGGGCTCGGCTCGACGACGGCGGTGAGCGCGGTCAAGCGCATCCTCCGCGAGGCCGCCGAGTCCAAGACCAAGGTCGGCCATGGCGGAACCCTCGACCCGCTCGCCAGCGGAGTGCTGCCCATTGCGCTTGGAGAAGCGACCAAGCTCTGCGGCCGAATGCTCGACGCGACGAAAGCCTATGATTTCACGATTGCCTTCGGTGCCGAGACGGACACGCTGGATGCCGAAGGCGAAATTGTCGCGAGGAGCGACGTTCGCCCAATTCCTGATCAAGTGGAAGCGTTCCTCCCGGAGTTCACCGGCCAGATCGAGCAGGTCCCGCCGGCATATTCGGCGCTCAAGATCGCAGGCAAGCCAGCCTATACCCGGGCACGAGCTGGTGAAACGATTGCGCTGAAACCACGAACCGTCACCGTTCACGAGCTCTCTATCAAACACGCTACGGCTGATCAGCTGACCCTCTCCGCCACCGTCTCCAAAGGCACCTACATCCGCTCGCTGGCGCGCGACATCGCGCACGAACTTGGAACGGTCGCCCACGTCACCTATCTAAGACGTACGCGCGCCGGGCCCTTCTCCCTCAAATCTGCCATTTCGCTGGACTTTCTGGAGGAAGCCGCTAAGGCGCGCCGACTGACGGAGACGGTGTTGCCGCTGACCGCGGCGCTGGACGACATCCCGGCCCTCGCCGTCACTCCCGACCAGGCCCGTCTGCTCCGTCACGGACAGATGCTGTTCGGGTTCCCCGCAAAGCCGGGGCTTCAGCTGGCGACATCGGAGGGAACTCCGGTCGCGCTCGTCGAAGCTTCGGCCGACGGCCTCCGCGTCGTCAGGGGCTTCAACCTTTAGACGATAGGAGTGACTCGATGTCGATTACCACGGAGCGCAAGCAGGCGCTCATCAAAGAGCATGCGCGCGGCAAGGGCGACACCGGTTCGCCCGAAGTTCAGGTCGCGATCCTGACCGAGCGCATCAACAATCTCACCCAGCATTTCAAGAGCCATGCCAAGGACAATCACAGTCGGCGCGGCCTCCTGATGCTGGTCAACCAGCGCCGCTCGCTGCTCGATTATCTTCGCCGCAACGACGAAGCGCGCTACACCGACCT
>JABFXK010000017.1 GCA_013361785.1 Sphingomonas sp. | reverse complement strand
GAAGACCGAAGGCATCAAACAGGCGCTCGACACCTACGGTTTCGACGCCGCGTTCGGCGGCGCACGGCGCGACGAAGAGAAGAGCCGCGCCAAGGAGCGGGTGTTCAGCTTTCGCGACAAGAATCACCGCTGGAACCCGAAGCGGCAAAGGCCGGAGCTCTGGTCGCTCTACAATGTGAAGAAGAAGAAGGCGGAGAGCATCCGCGTCTTTCCCTTGTCCAACTGGACCGAGCTCGACGTGTGGCAATATATTTTGCGTGAACGGATCGAGGTGGTCCCGCTCTATTTCGCTGCCGAACGACCGACCGTCGAGCGCGACGGCCTTCTGATCATGGTCGACGATGAACGCATGCGCCTCGAGCCAGGCGAAGAGGTGGTCAGTCGCATGGTGCGGTTCCGGACATTGGGCTGCTATCCACTGTCAGGCGCCATCGAAAGCGAGGCTGACAGCATCGAAGATATTATCGCCGAATTGGTGTCCGGCACGACCAGCGAGCGTCAGGGCCGTGCGATCGATCGCGACGCAGGCAGCGCATCCATGGAAAGGAAGAAGCAGGAGGGCTATTTTTGAGCCTGCCTGCGGATTTGAGGTCCTGGCTCGCTGAGCAGGAACGCAACGAGTTGCTGCGGTTCATCACCTGCGGCAGCGTCGATGACGGCAAGTCGACCTTGATTGGGCGACTGCTCTTCGAAACAGGCCAGCTCTCTTCCGATCAGCTCGCAATCCTCAAGGCCGACAGCAGCCTGCACGGCACACAGGGCGAGAATCTCGATTTCGCACTGCTCGTCGACGGCCTCTCTGCCGAACGCGAGCAGGGCATAACCATCGATGTCGCATATCGTTATTTTGCGAGCGAGAAGCGCCAGTTCATCGTCGCCGATACTCCCGGGCACGAGCAATATACCCGCAACATGGTGACCGGCGCTTCGACTGCCGACCTCGCAATGCTGCTGGTCGATGCACGCAAGGGCCTGCTGACGCAGACGCGGCGCCACTCCTATCTCGCCAGGCTCGTCGGAGTGCGCCGCTTCGTCCTTGCAGTCACCAAGATGGACCTGGTCGATTACGCCCGAGCCGCGTTCGACGAGATTTGCAGTGAATATGCCCTGTTCGCCGAACGGATCGGGATCGAGAGCTGGCTCGCCATTCCGGTGTCAGGCGTCAACGGCGACAATGTCGTCACGCGAAGCGAGGCGACACCCTGGTACGATGGGCCCAGCCTGCTCGATCATCTCGATGCTGTACCGCTCGATCTTGGCGCCGACGCACTCAAGCCGATGCGTATGCCGGTGCAATGGTTAAATCTTCCAAACCAGGAGTTCCGCGGATTCGCCGGGCAGATCGCTTCGGGATCGGTCCGCCCGGGCGATGAGGTGCGGACGCTGCCTTCCGGCAGGGTCACTCGGATCGCGCGGATCGTGACCGCCGACGGTGACCTTGAGCAAGCGATTGCCGGTCAATCGGTGACGCTGACCTTTACCGATGAAGTGGACTGCTCGCGCGGCGACGTAATCGCCGCAGCGGCCGATTCCCCCGAAGCTGCCGACCAGTTCGAAGCAGCGATCGTGTGGATGGACGAACATGAGCTCCTGCCCGGCCGCGGCTATTGGCTGAAGGTCGGCACTCAGACGGTGACTGCGACTGTCCAGGAGCCCAAGTACGAAATCAACGTCAACACGCTCGACCGCCTTGCGGCCAAGACGCTGTCGCTGAACGCGATCGGAGTCGCCACGGTCACCACCGATCGAGAAGTCGTGTTCGAACCTTATGCGGCGGAGGGCTCCAGCCCAAACCGCGTGCTCGGCGGATTCATCCTGATCGACAAGCTGACCAATGCGACCGTCGCCTGCGGAATGCTGCATTTCGCGCTGAGGCGCGCGCTCAACATTCACCGGCAGCACTTCGACGTTGGCCGCGAGACGCATGCTGCGCTCAAGGGCCAGCGCCCGGCCGTGCTCTGGTTCACCGGCCTTTCCGGGGCCGGCAAGTCGACGATTGCCAACCTGGTTGAAAAAAGGCTCGTCTCGCGGGGTAATCACACCTTCCTCCTCGACGGCGATAATGTGCGGCATGGGCTGAACCGCGATCTCGGATTCACTGAAGCCGACCGCATCGAGAACATCCGCCGCGTAGGCGAGGTTGCGCGATTGATGGCCGATGCTGGCCTCATCGTGCTCACTGCCTTCATTTCGCCATTTCGTGCCGAACGGCACATGGTCAGGCGGATGGTGCCGGCGGGCGAATTCATCGAGATCTTCGTGGACACGCCGCTAGCTGAGGCCGAGAAGCGCGACACCAAGGGCCTGTACGCCAAGGCCCGCGCTGGCGAGCTCAAGAATTTCACTGGCATCGACAGCCCCTATGAAGAGCCGGAAGCCCCGGAAATCCACATCGACACGACGAAGATGAGCGCCGAGGAAGCGGCCGACCTGGTTGTCGAGGAGCTGATGAAGCGGCGATAGGAACCGAACTTCTCC
>JABFXK010000167.1 GCA_013361785.1 Sphingomonas sp. | reverse complement strand
GCTGATCGACATGGAAGCGATGTGGAACCTGGTCGATACGCCGGCCGAGGTGACCGATGCGGCGGATGCCAAGCCGCTGGAGGTCAGCCGCGGCAATGTGCGGTTCGAGAATGTCCGCTTCGGCTATGAGCCGGGGCGTGAAATTCTGAAGGGTCTCGACCTCAACATTCCCGCAGGCACGAGCTGCGCGATCGTCGGCCCTTCAGGCGCGGGCAAATCGACCATCGCCCGGCTGCTCTATCGCTTCTATGATCCCCAGTCGGGGCGCATTTTGATCGACGGGCAGGATATCGCCGAGGTCACGCAGAAGAGCCTTCGCGCGTCGATCGGGATTGTCCCGCAGGACACGGTGCTGTTCAACGACACCATCGGCTACAACATCGGCTACGGACGCGAGCAGGCGGACCAACAGCAGATTGAAGCCGCCGCCGCGGGCGCCGCGATCGACCGGTTCATCGAAGTGCTTCCGGAACGTTATGAATCGATGGTCGGCGAGCGCGGCCTCAAGCTCTCCGGCGGCGAGAAGCAGCGGGTGGCGATCGCCCGGACCTTGCTGAAAAACCCGCCGATCCTGGTGCTCGATGAAGCCACGAGCGCGCTGGACAGCCGAACCGAGGAGGAGATCCAGAACACCCTCGACCGCGTATCGAAGAGCCGAACGACGATCATGATCGCGCACCGGCTGTCGACGATCGTCAACGCAGACCAGATCGTCGTCCTCGACAACGGCCGCGTTGCAGAGCGCGGAACCCACGAGGAGCTTTTGGAGAAGGCCGGGCTCTACGCCGACCTGTGGTACCGTCAGGCGGCCGAGCGGCTCGAAGACGAGACTGCGGAAGCCGCGGAGTGATCCCTTGCAATCCGCGGGTAATTGGTGTCGTCTGTCGATCGACAGGGGGCCATGAATTTCCTCGACGTATTCGTAGCGACGTTCGCCATTCTTGCAACGCCGGCTAGTCCACAAATCATCTCCCTTCACCCTGGTGAGACGGTCACCATCCGCTTCGTCGACGATCAGCCGCAGATCGAACAGACGGAGCCGGCGCAGCCGATGAGCAAATATGACCTCTACGTCCTGTGGCGCGCCGAGACTCAGGACATCCCCGCCGAGACGAAAGTCATGCCCCCGGCGTTCATCACGAAAGACGAGGGTCCATCAGACTCGACGCGGCCGGTGCCGAGCCTGATTCAGCTGACGATGCGACGAGTGCCGGGGCCTACGGCTGAATCACCGCAGAACACGGCCTTGTTCATTTCCAATGGTTACGGTTCGACATTCGCCTACCACGCGGTGATGAGCAGGGATGGTCGTCCAAAGCCGACGGACGTGTGCGAAGTTCCGCCAAAGTTCCCGGGCCTTGAGCAGTGGCCGTATCCGATCGACCAGCTGGACCTTTCGGACCTGCGACTGGTGCAAACGAACGGTCAGATTGACTGCCAATGATCTTCAGCGGCGGAATCCGCGAAGGACGTTCCCCTCGGTGCTGAGGTATGCACGGCGATAGTCGAACCTCGGCGTGTCCGAGAAGATCAGGTAGTAATATTTCATCTGTTCCGACCACCAATAGCCGGGGCAGTGGTCGCTCTGCGTCTTCTTCGTCACGTCGGCCATGTCGGCATAGCCGTAGCGCGCCTTGTTCCAGCGCTTCATCGCAAGATAGTGGTCGCGAGCAATGATCCGCCATTCCTCGCGCCGGTCGATCAGCCACAAGTTGAAGGCGGCGTCGGCCAGCTCGGGACGAAGCGAGTTGGTGGCGCTGAGCACTTTACCGGTCGCCGGATCGTAGCCTTCCGGGAGAATGCCGAAGCGCTTCTGAACCGCGGCCCAGCTTCGCGTGTAGGCGGCGCCTTCGCGCCTGGCGCCGCCTTGGCCGAGCAGCCCGCCGTAGAAAGAGGCGAGCTCATCCTGGTCCCAGTTGATCGGCTTGCCGGTCTCGAAGTCGACGTCGACGAACCAGAGGTGGCCGCCGGTAGTCCGCGGCTGATGCCTCAAGATCGCGGCGGTGCAGGCGCGGTACATGGCGAGGCACTCGCGATCGCCGAGCAGGTCCCACCCGTCCCACAGATATTCATAATAGCTGTCGGACGGCGGCCCGATGCTGGCGCGGCGGCTCTTCCACTCACCGGTCATGCAATCCATTGCGTCGGCGAGCAGGCCGATCTTGGACCGGCGCTCGAACATGGAGACCTGGGCACGCTTGGCTGCGGCGCGGTAACGATCATCGCCGGTGGCGCGGCTCAGGAAGCCGAACTCGGGAATAAAGGTGCCGGTCTCCGCGGGGTTGGTGATCGGGTCGCGGATCGCACCCGTTCTGAGATTGATGAAACGGTGCGGGATGCCGAGGGGAGAAGCGGCGAAGCTCGGCATGAGCCGGTCGGCACAATCTCGCGCGTTGGCCAGCAGCGCCGGATCGCGGGAGGCGTGATAAGCGGAGAGCAATCCGCCGACGAGGCGGATCGAGGTCTCGAAGACCGAGACCTCGCCGTCGACGTCGAAGTCGAGGTTGCGCTTCACCCAGTCGACGCCGTCGCGGAATTCGTCGTCGAGGCCCATCACCCAGAGCGTGTCGAGTGCCTCGATCAGTGACAGTCCAAGGTGATGGTTCTTGAGCGGGAAGCTTTCGAAACCGCCGCTGATCGGCTTGATCTGGTCCTTGCCCCAGGCGTGCCCCCGATATTGACCCCACGCCCAGCGCATCTCGCGCTTCACGTCCTCGCCGAGGGCGCGCCAGTCCTCCTTCGAAGCTCGAGCGGTGGCCGGAAGAAGCAACAGAGAGCCGCTCGCGCTCAACAGTGATCGGCGGCTCAGCGGAAACATGCGTTGAACGCTAGCGATGCGCGGACGCGGACGCTACTGGCATCAAACGCTCGGGTCCCACGAACATGTTGACTCAATGACCGACGCGCACACCGTCCTCAAACAAACGTTCGGCTTCGACCACTTCCGCGGAGTGCAGGAGCAGGTGATCGGCCGCGTGCTCGCCGGCCAGCATACGCTTGCAGTCATGCCGACCGGCGCGGGCAAGTCGCTCTGCTATCAGCTTCCGGCATTGGTCCTGCGCGGGACGGCGCTCGTCATCTCGCCGCTGATCGCGCTGATGCACGACCAGATCCGCAGCGCGGAAGCAATCGGTATCCGTGCGGCCTCGCTCACCTCCGCCGACAGCGACCGGGACCGCACCATCGAACGGTTCAAGAACGGCGATCTCGACCTCCTCTACGTCGCTCCGGAACGGGCGACGCTCGAGGGCTTTCGGCGGCTCGTCGATCGCGTCGACCTGGCGCTGATCGCCATCGACGAAGCGCATTGCGTCAGCGAATGGGGCCACGATTTTCGCCCCGACTATCGCAAGCTGAAGCCGCTGCTCGACGAACATGTTGAAGTGCCGCGGCTCGCGCTTACGGCGACGGCCGACGGGCGGACGCGCGGCGACATCCTCGCGCAGCTCGGCATTCCCGAGGAGGGGCTTGTCGTAGCCGGCTTCGACCGGCCCAACATCCGCTATCATGTCCGCCATCGCGAGCAGACAGGCAAGCAGTTGCGCGAGCTCTTGGCGGGGCAGCCCGGACCGGCGATCGTTTATGCGCCGAGCCGCACCAAGGCGGAGAGGATTGCCGAGCAGATCGCGCGCGACGGCCGTCCTGCGCTCCCGTACCACGCGGGCCTCGAGCCGCAGGTTCGCGCGCGCAACCAGGCCGCGTTCGTCAATTCCGAGGAAATCGTGATCGCCGCGACGGTTGCGTTCGGTATGGGCATCGACAAGCCCGACGTGCGCACGGTCGCCCATGCGGCGATCCCGAAGAGCATCGAGGCTTATTATCAGGA
Source organism: Sphingomonas sp. (assembly GCA_013361785.1). GTDB lineage: Bacteria > Pseudomonadota > Alphaproteobacteria > Sphingomonadales > Sphingomonadaceae > Sphingomicrobium. The sequence goes on along the minus strand of JABFXK010000167.1, from coordinate 5,604 downwards.
GACGGGCCGGGCCGGCCGCGATGGCGAACCGGCCGAGGCGTGGCTGGTCTGGGCCGCGCAGGATTTCGCGCTCGCCCGGCAGCGGATCGAGCAGGAGGTCGAGCCGGACCGCCGTCCCGCCGAGCGCGAGCGGCTGAACGCGCTCGCCGCGCTGGTCGAAACTCCAGGCTGCCGGCGCGCGATCCTGCTTCGCCATTTCGACGAGGATCCACCCGAGCATTGTGGCAATTGCGACAATTGCCTCAACCCGCCGGCGACCATCGACGCGACCGAAGTCGCCCGCAAGCTGCTCTCCGCCGCCTTCCGCACGGAGATGCGCTTCGGCGTCGGCCATCTCGCCGACGTGCTTGCCGGCAATGACAATGAGAAGGTGCGCAGCTTCGGCCACCATCGACTGAGCGTGTTCGGGATCGCCTCGCCGGAGGAGATCGCACTGGTGCGTCCCGCTGCCCGAGCGCTGATCGCCCGCGATGCGCTTCGCGCCGATGCGTACGGCGGCCTTTCATTCGGTCCGGGCGCGCGTTCGATCCTCAAGGGCGAGGAGCAGGTCGTGATCGCCGTACCGCCGAAAAGCAAACGCGAGCGGCGCCGCAAAGCTTATGCCGCCGATCCGCTGTTCGACGCCCTTCGCGAGGCGCGCAGGGCGCTAGCCGCCGAGGCCGGCGTCCCCGCCTATGTGATCTTTCATGATTCGACGCTTCGGGAGATCGCGGCGGCGCGGCCGACGAGCCTTGCCGAGCTCGCGCGGGTGAACGGCGTTGGCCGAACCAGGCTCGAGCGCTATGGGGACGCCATGCTGGCAGCGGTGGCGTCCGCCCGCTGAACCATTCAGCCGGGCGCAAAGTGCCGCTGCTTACGGCCAAGTGATTGATATTTGGGGAGAGACATGATCCGTAATCTTCTGCTCGCGTCCGCCGCAGTCGCCATGGCCACTGTGACTCAAGGCGCCTTCGCTGCTCCGGTTAAGCCGGCCGCCGCTGCTTCCGCGACGCTTCCGGCGTCGAATCCATTCGCACAGCCGAGCAGCTTGCCGTTTCAGACGCCCGACTTCTCCAGGATCAAGGACACGGACTATCTGCCCGCGCTCCTCGCCGGAATGGCGCAACAGAAGCGCGAGGTGCTGGCCATCGCGAATAATCCGGCGCCGCCCACTTTCGCCAATACGGTCGTCGCGATGGAGCGCTCGGGCCTGCTCCTCGAGCGCGCGAACCTCGCGTTCAGCGCGGTCAACGGTGCCAACACCAACGACGTGCTCCAGGCGACGGACACGAAGACGTCACCGCTGTTCGCTGCGCATTACGACTTCATCTATCTCAACCCCAAGCTGTTCCAGCGATTCAAATATCTCCACGACCATCAGGCCACGCTCAACCTCAACCCTGAGCAGGCCAAGCTTCTCGACGTCTATTACAAGCAGTTCGTTCATTCGGGCGCGCAGCTCCCGTCAGCCCAGCAGGCGCAGCTCAAGGCGTTGAACGAGCGGCTGAGCTCGCTCCAGACCGAGTTCAACCAGAAGCTGCTGGCAGCAGCGAAGGCGGGCGCCTTACACGTGACCGATCCCGCGGCCCTCGCCGGCCTGTCGCCGCAGCAGCTCGCTGCCGCGCAGCAGGATGCGAACAACCGGAAAGTCACCGGCTACGTGATCCCGCTACAGAATACGACGCAGCAGCCGGCGCTCTCGGACCTCACCAGTCACGCGACGCGCCAACAGCTGATGGACGCGAGCCTCAACCGTGCCGAGCACGGCGATGCCAATGACACGCGCAATGTCATCAGTGAGATCGCGCAGCTGCGCGCCAAGAAGGCGGCATTGCTCGGCTACCCGGACTACGCCGACTATACGCTCTACGATCAGATGGCGAAGAACCGCGCGACGGCGGTTGGTTTTCTCGACCGGCTTGCTGCGCCGACCGCGGCCAAGGAGCGCCAGGAATGGTCCGACATCGTCGCGCTCGCCAGGTCGCAGGGCGCAAACCTCCAGCCGACGGCTGCCGACTGGAACTTCTACGCCGAGCAGATTCGCAAGCAGCGCTACGACCTCAACCAGGACGAGCTGAAACCCTATTTCGAATACAACAAGGTGCTCGTCGACGGCGTCTTCTACGCCGCCAACCAGCTTTACGGCCTCACGTTCAAGGAGCGGAAGGACATCCCGACCTGGAGCCCGGACATGCGGGTGTTCCAGGTGTACGATCAGGACGGCAAGGAACTCGCCTTGTTCATGGTCGACCCGTGGAAGCGCGACAACAAGCAGGGCGGCGCGTGGATGAGCAACTTGGTCAACCAGTCGTACTTGCGCGGAACCAAGCCCGTCGTCTTCAACGTCCAGAACTTCACCAAGCCGGCGCCAGGCCAGCCGATGCTGATCAGCTTCGACGACGTGACCACCATGTTCCACGAGTTCGGTCACGCGCTCCACGGCATGTTCGCGGCGCAGACCTATCCGACCCTTTCGGGCACGAGCGTCGCGCGCGACTTCGTCGAGTTCCCCTCGCAGTTCAACGAGAATTGGGCGCTCGATCCCAAGATCCTGTCGCACTATGCTGTGAATTATCAGACCGGCCAGCCGATCCCGCAGGCGTTGGTCGACAAGATCAAGCGCTCGCGCGTGTTCAATCAGGGCTACGACAATGGCGAAGTCCTCGAAGCCGCGCGCCTGGATCTCGACTGGCACTCGCTGGCCGCCGACGCGCCGCGGCAGGACGTCGACAAGTTCGAGGCTCAGGCGCTCGCAACCAGCGGCTACGACACCGCCGATGTCCCGCCGCGCTACCGCTCGAGCTACTTCCTCCACATCTGGAGCAATGGCTATGCGGCCGGCTACTATGCCTATCCGTGGACGCGGATGCTGGCGCAGGACGCGTTCGCCTGGTTCGAGAGCCACGGCGGCCTGACGCGCGCCAACGGCCAGCGCTTCCGCGACCTCGTGCTCTCGCGCGGCAATACGGAAGACTATGGCGAGATGTACCGGTCGTTCACAGGCCATGATCCCGACATCACGCCGTACCTGGAGTATTACGGACTTCCGACCACCGGCTCCGGACCTGTCACGATCACGCCTGCGGCTTCGCCGGCTCCGCTGCCCGCTCCAGCGACTGCACCCGCGCCGCAGAAGGGCGAGCGGGGTCGATAAGCCATGATCCGCCAGCTCGACGACCGAACTTTGGTGAGCGGCCAGGTCGCTCCCCACGAGGTCGCCGGGCTGGCGGAGCAGGGCATCACGATGCTGGTCAACAACCGTCCCGACGGCGAGGAAGACGGGCAGCCCTTCGCGTCGGAAATCGAGGAAGCGGCGGCGCAGGCGGGCATCGGCTATCGCTTCGTTCCGATCATCCGCGGCATTGGTCCCGCGGACATTGACGAGATGCAGAAGGCGCTACGCGAAGTCGGCGACGGCAAACTGCTCGCCTTCTGCCGCTCCGGCACGCGGTCAGCCTTTGCCGTTGCACTCGCAAAGCGCGAAGAAGGGGCATCGTCGGAGGAGGTTTCGAACTGCCTTGCGGCGGCGGGGTTCGACCCTGCCCCGATCGCTCACCTGCTCTAGCCGGCGGAGTCCAGCAGCCGCTGCGCGCGCTGGAGGTCCTCGTCGAGCACCATCAGCCGGACGAGCATGAACAGTCCGCCGTAGAAATAGTTGATCTCGGTGTCGAACAGCACCGCTTCGACGCCTTCGCTCTCCAGGTACAGGCGCGCAAGATCGGCCTCGACGCGGCTGTTGTAGCGGGCCGCTTCCACGATGTCGGTCACCAGGGCTTGTCCGCGCCCGCGGCAATCTCCTCGGGACGCGAGGCTCGGCCGAGAATTGCGTTGCGGTGCGGAAAGCGGCCGAACTTCTCGACGATGTCGCGATGGTGCTTCGCATAGCCGAGCTGGTGATCATCGCCGAGCTCGGTGAACAGAAGCACGGCGCGATTCAGGTCCTCTAGTCTCTCGCTGTGCATGAACGGCATGTAGAGGAACTTGCGCTCGTCGCGCGCCAGGTCCTTGTCGAAGCCTCGAGCCAGTGCGTCCTTGGCGATCGCCAGCGCATTGACGTCGGTCGAATAAGCATCGGCGTGGCCGCGGAACATGTTGCGCGGGAACTGATCGAACAGGATCACCGCCGCGAGTGCCGTCAGCGGATCGGTGAGGAAGGTCTCGACGGGGAGCTGTTGCTTCTCGAGCCAGAGCGGGAAGAAATCTTGCTTGATGAGGTGGTCGAGCTCGGGCCCGCCATTCCACCATTGCTCGGGCTCAAGTCCGAACCAGAATTTGAGGACGTTCGCTCGCCAGTCGCCGCTCACGCGGCCGTGCCTCCGACGGTGAGCCCGTCGATGAGCAAAGTCGGCTGCCCCACCCCCGCCGGGATGCTCTGCCCGCCCTTGCCGCAGACCCCCACGCCTTCATCGAGCTCGAGATCGTTGCCGATGCCTTTTACCCGGGTCAGCACCGTCGGCCCGTCGCCGATCAGGGTCGCGCCTTTGACCGGTTCGGCGATCTTGCCCTCGCGAATTCGATAAGCCTCGGTGCAGGAGAAGACGAACTTGCCGCTGGTGATATCGACTTGTCCGCCGCCGAAGCTCTTCGCGTAGATGCCATCCCTGACGCGTTCGACCAACTCGCCAGGATGATCGTTTCCGGCGAGCATGAAGGTGTTGGTCATGCGCGGCATCGGCGCGTGAGCGAAGTCTTCGCGACGGCCGTTGCCGGTCGGCTCCATGCCCATCAGCCGAGCGTTCAACCGGTCCTGCAGATAGCCCTTGAGGATGCCGTCCTCGATCAGGCAGGTGCGGCGCGTCGGCGTGCCTTCGTCATCGATCGTGAGCGAGCCGCGCCGCTGCTCCATTGCGCCGTCGTCGACGACGGTCACGCCGGGAGCGGCAACGCGGTCACCGATGCGGCCCGAGAAGGCCGAAGTGCCCTTGCGGTTGAAGTCGCCTTCAAGGCCGTGTCCCACCGCTTCGTGGAGCAGAACGCCGGGCCATCCGGGACCGAGCACGACCGGCATTTCTCCCGCCGGTGCCGCGACCGATTCGAGATTCGTCAGTGCCTGGGTGAGCGCAATGTCGATCGCGCGGTTCCATTGCGCCTCGTCGAACAGCTTGCCGTAGAGATAGCGGCCGCCGAGGCCATGGTGGCCGGTCTCGCGACGGCCGTTCTGCTCCGCCACGATCTGAACGCTCAGGCGGACCAGCGGGCGAACGTCGGAGGCGACGAACCCGTCGGCACGCACTATGTCGACTACGGTCCAGCTCGCGGACAGGCTGACGCTCACCTGGACGACCCGTGGGTCCCGTGCTCGAGCCGCCGCGTCGATCTGCTGGCAGAGCGCGACTTTCTCGGCGAAGGGGACGAGACTTAGTGGATCCTCAGCCCCGTACATCGACTGGTTGGTGCGCTGCGGCGGAGGGGCTGGTCTATCGCGGCGCGGGTCAAGCAGCTTAAGCGTCGCGGCAGCCCGCTCGATCGCCGCTTCGCTGATTTCGTTGGCATGAGCGAATGCGGTCGTTTCCCCGCTGACACCCCGGAGGCCGAAGCCGGACGAGCTGTGGTAGTCGGCGGTCTTCAGCCGGCCATCATCGAATCCGAAGGCTTCGCTCGCCGCATATTGGAGGTAGAGCTCAC
>JABFXK010000152.1 GCA_013361785.1 Sphingomonas sp. | reverse complement strand
ACAGTCGGCGAAGAGGTAATCGGGCCGATCGAACGGAAGTGCTGCGGCGCACAAGGCACGGGCAGCGCCGATCATTTCCTCGGCGGTTTCGCCCTTCATTCGAAGCGCGATCAGCATTCCGGCAATCTCGGCCGGTTCGAGACGACCCAGGACCAGGCGTTCGAACAAATGCTGCGAATCCTCGATCGACAGATCGTCGCCGCTAAGCAGCCTCGGAAGCGGGTTGGGGACTGGAAGGTCGACTGGTCCGGTCCCCGGCTGGACGTTCTCGGTATCAGAACGAAGCTTGGCTATGGTCATGAGCAATTCCTGGATACAAAAAGCCCGCCAAGTGGCGGGCGGGCAAACGATGATCGGTTGTTAGTCGATCAGTCGCGCCATCGCGCCGCAAGCGTCGCGCCGCGCCACCACCAAAGGTGAGCGGTACGAGCTGCAGCGATGGCGACCAGGTTCGTCATGCGAATCGCGTCCTAACGTATGGGATCCCATCGGGTCAACGCCCAAAGGCGAATGCCCACGGTTGGCGGCTTCAATCTCATGGCTCAATGGTGGAGCAAACCGGCCATCGCATGAGGTCGGCAGCGGTCAGCGCGCGTCAGCGAGCTTCACGAGGGCTGCTGCACGGCTCGCGATGATCGCAGCAATGCGATCGAGGTCCTCGCCGCTGAAGCCGGTGGAAGCAATCTCGGCCGCGACCCTCTCCACCTCGGCAATCGCCGTTTTCGCCATTTCCCGCGCGCGCCGACGCACGAATGGCGCGCCGACGCCAACCTCATGCGCGAAGTCGTCCCATGTTGTCGGGGTGAACTCGTCGAGGGTCGATCTCCGGCCGATCTTCATCGCCAGCTTCGAATGAATTTCGGGATAGGCTGCAGTGCACATGAGATCGTAGAGCGGCGCAAGATCGATCCCGGCGGCGCCGTAGCGAAAGCTGTAATTCTTGCCATGGGCGTCGGCATTGCCGACCAGCACATTGAAGATGGCAGCATCCACAAGCCTTAGCAACGCTGGCGCAGGCACCCGGGTTGCGCGTCTCACCAGTTCGAAGCAATCGCGAAAGATCGGCCCGCCTTCTGAGGCGTACTTACATTCAGGCGCGATGCCTAGCGCCTGACAAAAGTCTTCCTGGTGCAGGCGGCGGATGCTCCCGTCTGCGCCGACTTCGCGATCGTAGCGCTCGATGATCAGATAAGAGCGGCGATCCGTGCGACGAGGCTCGACGCCGGCGACGGGCAGTCCAAGCGCGGCTGCAAGGCGCATTGCCAGCGCCTCATTCTCGGTGGTGCCGGGGAACCGGTCGATCGAAGGTTTCAGGATATGCGTACTGGGTTGGCCGGGAGTCGGGACTGCAACGCGGCCGTTCAGCATCACAACGGGCAACTTCTGCTGCGCTCCCGCCAGCGACAGACGAATTCCCTTACCGGCGAGGAAGGGCCGCTTGGACAGGAGATCGAGGAGTTCCAGCACTTCATCGTCCTGAAGTGGTTCCGATGCTGCTACGCCCTTATCGACAGGTGGTTCTTCGCCATCGGGCCAGATCGTCAGCGCGCCGGCGACGTCGCCGCCTAATCGTTCGAGCAGACGAAAATCGTTCGCAGCGGAAACCCCTAGGGCACGGGCCACCGCATCGCGCTGTTCCTCTTCTGGCAGCAGTCCCGCAAAGAAGGGGCGAGTTTGCCGCCGATTGAACGGTTCGGCCCTTTTGGGGAGTGAGACCGAAATAGCCGGCTTCTCCGGATCGCTAAGCCAGTCCGCATCGTACCTGAATCCGAGATCGCCATGATCATCGATCCTCAGCACACCAACGCGGACGCCGTCCCACCATACGGCCAAAGCTTTGATCATTGGCAAGGTCCGTCAAACGGACGTCGGCATTCAACAAGCCGTAGGTCCAGGCCAAGGGCCTGGAGCACGGCAAGCAGGCGATCGAGCTGGATTGTCGCCTTACCCCGTTCAAGTTCGACGAGAAAACGCAGGCCGACCCCTGCAGCGGCGGCGAGCTCCGGCTGGCGCAGCCCCATGGACTTTCGCGCATTGCGAACGGCGCGGCCGATTTCGAGTGACGTGATCATTTCCCGTACGGGACATTTACGACTAGATAAGCTTCCGGTCAACGAAATTTCCCGATCGGTAAATTTCCTGATCCGTTCATCAGCCCCATTTAGAAAATGCCCCGTACGGGAAATAGTCGTTCATGCCCGTCCAGATATGGATTCTTTGTTCGGAGGACGCCGTTGACCAGACGGATTTGGTAGTGCAATTCGGGGCCCTCTTCAGCATCAGCTGTAAAATGGGTTGCAGAACTTCTTCCCGTACTGCAGCTAAGTTGTTGAAATGCGGGTGTAGCTCAATGGTAGAGCAGAAGCCTTCCAAGCTTACGACGAGGGTTCGATTCCCTTCACCCGCTCCAAAAATCGACGTGTCGACGGCATTTTGATTTTTTGGAGCGCCGAGCGCGCGGTGGAGCCACGAGCGCTTCGCCGTCAGACGCGTTGACACGGCATTGGAGCGCCGCCACATGGCGCGCCTGCCTGACCTCTGTGGAGAGGTGGCCGAGTGGTTAAAGGCAGCAGACTGTAAATCTGCCCGCGCAAGCGTACGCTGGTTCGAATCCAGCCCTCTCCACCATTTTCCGGCGCGCAGCAGTTGAAACCAGATGCGCAACTCTGAGAGACGCAGTTTCGCCCATTCGCCATCGATAGTAACGAAAGTTAACGCCAATTCATGCAATTCGGCGGAAATCTCCTGAAATTATGGCGAAATCTCCGGGAATGACTTAAGAGCAGTTCAAGACTCGAAGCTCGGGAGTAGCGCCATACTGCGCGAGGTGGGGATAAGCTTGGACGATTCGGACGGTTTGCCTGACGGTGATCGGCCGCCTTTGGCGCATGGGTCGGACGACCGTCTGGCGGAGCGCGTTGCCCGCCTGACGCAAGGTCAGCTCGATTGCCTCGGGCTCGTCCACGAGCATCTGAGCTCAAAGGAAATCGCCGCTGAGCTCGGGATTTCGCCGCACACCGTCGACCAGCGCATCCGCCAGTCGCTTCAGACTCTCGGAGTCGAGCGGCGCGCTCAGGCCGCGCGCATCGTCGCTCAACATTCCGAGCCATATCAACGATTGATACATCAACCACCGTACATTCCCTGCGCAGCGGAATCGGGCCACCCGGAGGCCGCGGTCAGTCATCAGATTCGGCACGCTGACCGCGCAGGGGAGGCCGGAGGGCCGGGTTTCCTTACCGAGCAGAGGCCAGCGTCATTCTGGCCTTCCCTGCAACTGCCGTTCGCAACGAGGAGCAACCCGCGGAATGAGATGAGTGTCGGCCAGAGGCTGTTCTGGATCGCGGCGATCGCGATCGGAGCGGCGTTCTCGGCGGGCATGTATCTCGCCGGGCTCGAAAGCCTCGCGAGGCTCCTCAAGAGCTAGCCAGCCGACAGGCAAATCAGTCCGATAGCCACTCCGGCGCGACACGCGCCGGGGAAGGAGGAATCATGCGCAGACAAGCAATCTGGAATGCAGTCCATGAGGTGGGAATCCACACCCGCGCGGTAGAAGGCCTGATCGAATCGGCGCTGGTCGAACTGTCGGAGCTTCAGTCGAAGCTCGTCCAGGTCAGCAACGTCGCCGGCGTATCCTATTCGACGCTGCAGGAATCCTTCGAAGGCGTGTCTGCGACGATCAACGATCTCGTGAAGGTGCGCAGCACGATGGCCCACTGTCACGAAGTGTTCGTCGAGACGAAGGAGAAAATCCCGGGCGTCCGAACGACTTCGTGGGGCGATGGCGATCCGTGCTGCGGGTCGATCGCCCACACCGATCTCCGCGTCGTGGCCTGATCAACGGTTGACCGGGCCGCAGCGATGCGGTCCGGTTCATCGCCATGCTCCCTCACTGGATCATCTTCTGGCTCGTGCTGGTCGTCTCCTGCGGCTACGCACTCTGGCGCGGGCGCCGTTACGAGCGAATCGCCGCGCTGGTGTTCGTGGCAGCGACGGTCTTGTCGATCGTCGGTCATTCGCCACTGCGGGGCCGCTACGTCGCGCTCGAGACCAGTGATCTCGTCGTCGATTCCGCGGTGCTGGTCGCCGTCGTCGCGATTGCTCTCGTCTCCGACCGTTTCTGGCCTCTGTGGGCCGCAGGCCTACAGCTCGTCGACAGCATGTCACATGTCATGAAGGCCATCGACGCCGACCTGTTGCCGAAGGTCTATGGAGCCGCGGAGCGCTTCTGGAGCTATCCGATCCTTATCATCCTGCTGGTCGGCGCGTGGCGCCAGCACCGCAGAAGCATCGCCGAACAGACGCGAGCACGAACGTAACGCCGCCTTGCGCGCCGCTTCCGCGCCGCGCATTGGGCAGTGATGTCGCGCCGCAAAGTATCGCATCAGAGCCATCATGAGGCCCGGCCGCGGCTGTGGGGCAGACACGCCGTCGCCGCAGCGCTCGACAATCCTGAGCGCAAGGTGCTTCGCGCCTGGGCAACGCGCGAGGCTGCGGCTTTCATGCAATTCCCGAAGGACGTGCCGCTGACGCTCGCCGACGCCCCCGATCTGGGCCGGCTCGTGCCGCACGACGCGCCGCACCAGGGCGTGGTGGTTGACGTCGCGCCGCTCGAAGACGTGTGGCTCGATGAGCTCATCTCCAACCCTGCGGAGCCCGCGCTGCTGCTGGTGCTCGACCAGGTCACCGATCCGCATAATGTCGGCGCAATTCTGCGCTCCGCAGCCGCGTTCGGAGCGATCGGTATCGTGACGCAGGACCGCCATTCGCCGCCAGAGAGCGGCGCGCTTGCCAAGGCCGCGTCGGGCGCGCTCGAGCGCGTGTCGTGGGCACGCGTGGTGAACTTGGCTCGATCGCTTGAGGAGATCGGTGCGGCGGGTTTCTGGCGCATCGGCCTCGCCGGCGACGCGGAGATGGAGCTGCGCGAGGCGCTTGGCCCGAAGCGCATCGCACTCGTACTGGGCGCGGAAGGGCCGGGTCTCAGGCCTAACACCCGCGAACATTGCGACGCGCTGGCGCGTCTGCCGATTACCGGCGCCGTGGAAAGCCTCAACGTCTCGAATGCGGCTGCGGTCGCGCTCTACGCCGCGACTGTCAGCTGATGGTCAGAACCAAAGGCAGCATCACGAAGCATGTCGAGGCGCTGGCCGCGCGCGAGCCCGCCTTCGCACGCGTCGTCGAGCGGCACGGGATCCCTGGGCCTCGCAACAGCGAGCGTGGCGCTCAGACCCTGCTTCGGACCATCGTCGGGCAGCAGGTCAGCGTCGCCGCCGCGCGCTCGATGTGGTCGAAGCTCGAGGCGGCGTACGGCAGCCCGCCGGACCTACACTTGCTCCTGGCGGCGACGGATGAGGAGCTTCGCGCCGCCGGAATCTCGCGCCAAAAGGCGGGCTATATCCGCAGCCTCGCCGAGCTGATCATCTCGGGTGAGCTCGACCTCGACAATCTGCCGGCGGAGGACGAGGAGGCGATCGCGATCCTCACAAAGATCAAGGGGATCGGCCGCTGGTCGGCGGAGATCTATCTGCTCTTCGCCGAAGGCCGAGCGGACGTGTTTCCCGCAGGAGATCTTGCCGTGATGGTCGAGCTCGGCCGGCTCATGGGGCTCAAGGACAGGCCCAGCGAAAAGCAGCTGCGCGAACTTGGCGAGCGGTGGCGTCCCTATCGCGGCGCCGCGGCGATCCTCGCATGGCACAGTTACAACAGCGTGGTGAAAAAGAGCGGCGCTCCGATCGATTGACCGGCGCTACCGCCGAACCCCGGTCGGAAGCGGGCGAGCGGCGAGGTTGCGAAAAATGTGGGGCCCGAGGTCGAGACGGAAAGGCGCAAGCTTCGCGCCCTTCGCGTCTCGCCCGATCAAATGGCTGACCGATGTCTGACCTTCGCCGCCGCTCCAGCTGTACAGCGCGTTGAAACCGATCAGCGGCACGAACACCGGGTGTCCGGCGAGCTCATACGCCAAGATCTGATCGCGCGGGGCGAGCGCCTGGCTTCTCACCGTCAGCCGCTTTAGCGGTGGAATGACCGGAATGCGCTCTCCGACGGCAACCGGATTCGCCATGAAGTCGTCGATCTGCGCGTCCTGGTCCGGGCCCGCGTTGAACAGCCTGGCTTCGACGAGCACCGCTCGCGCCGGCGCATTGCCCGAGTTGAACAACTCGAGCTCGAACTCGACCATCACGCGATGGTCCTCGAGCACCGAGCGGATCGGCTGGAAGCCGATCTCGATCCAGGGACGCAGCCGCGTCGACACGACCCCGGTGGTCGCCGGAGTCGCCGCCTTGGGCGTTGAAGCGGCCGCCGGCGCAGGTACGGGCGCCGGTCTTGCAGCCGGAGCCGGCGGAGGCAACGGTTCCGGCGATGGCTCGGGAGCAGTGAACAGGTCGAACTGCGCGCTTCCCGCGAAAGCGTGACGCCCCCGGGTGCGCCAGAAGAGAAAGACGCCGGCGAGGACCAGCACCAGCGCTTCAAGCAGCCAGGCGAGCATCGGGAAGCTATGTCCGGATGCAAGCGCGCCGGACGCTTGCGGGCTGGGCACGAGCGATGGTGGGGCGGCAGGAACCGCCGCCACGCCACCTGTTGCGGGCACACTGGTGACCTGCGGAAGTGGCGCAGGGTCGGATGGGGCTGCGGCTTCAGGCTTCGGCAGCCTCGGCTCGGCCACTGCGGCCTGTACACGCTTCGGTGCAGGAGCGGCCGCAGCGGTTCGGGTGGCCGCTTTCGCTGCGGGCTGCTGGACAGCCTGGGCTTCGGCGCGCGGCTGGCGCGCTAACGGCGGGACTTGTTCCGCGACGGGTTTCTTCCGATCTATGCCCTTCCCACGCGTGAAACCGCCCTCATCTGCTCCCGCTCAAACGCTGGTTGCGCCAATTTCGCGCGGCGCCACAGGCACATGCCCGCCGCTGCCGGCGCTTTCAAGCACAGCCTCTATGAATGGGCGCGGAACCACCCCTAGCGCGCGTCGACCAGCACCAGCTCCGAATCATCCTCGGCCTCGATCGCCACCCGCGCCTCGCCGGTAATGGCTATTCCGTCGCGAGGGCTGGCCTCGACGCCGTTCACGCGCACTCGGCCGCTCGGGACGAGATACAGGTGTCGGTCCGGGCTGGCGTCGATGTCGATCGACTGACCAGCCTTGACGGTTGCTCCGAGCACGCGAGCGTCGGCGTTGATCGTCAGCACGCCGTCGGCCGAATTGCCGCTCGCGAGCAGCTGGAACGCGCCTTCGCGCGAATCCTTGGGGAAGGGCTTCGCGCCCCAGCTCGGTGGAGCGGAGGGCCTGTCCGTCTCGATCCAGATTTGGAACAAGGTCGTCGGCTCGTCCTCGAGATTATATTCAGCGTGGACGACCCCTGTCCCGGCGCTCATCACCTGCACGTCGCCGGCGGCGGTCCGGCCCTTGTTGCCCATCGAATCCTGGTGCGTGATCGCGCCGGTGCGCACGTAGGTCACGATCTCCATGTCGCGGTGCGGATGCGGCGGAAATCCGCTCTGCGCACCGATCTTGTCGTCATTCCAGACGCGGATACGCCCCCATCCCATGCGCGCGGGGTCGTAATAATTGGCGAAGGAAAAGTGGTGGCGAGCGTCGAGCCAGCCGTGGTCGGCATGGCCGAGGCTATCGAATTTGCGGACGTCGATCATGATGATGAAGTGGCCCATTCCTGGACGCGTTCAAGTGTCAGCGATGTGACCATCGGCCGACGGTAACCCAATCCCCGAAGTCGGCTAAGTTCGCCCAGACGCGCGCGAGTCGGCGCGGCGATTCTCATCCGGCAGGAAGGGTGACGTGTCACTCTGACTGGTTGGAATCGGGGGTCCTTCCACTTCCTCCACTTCGTCACCGTCGATCGGGGGCATGCAGGATTTGCTCTCTCGGGAAGTTGACCAAATTGACTGTGCCGCGCGGGAATCCAGGGTGACGTTCGCGCTTCGCACAAGGGTGACGGCGAGGGTGACATGTACCCGTTTTCCGCTGAGACGCGTCGAGGAAGCATCATTCGCAGGTGGCACGAAACGCCGCTTGTAGGACAGCATTTTTCTTACGTCTGCTTTGGGTGGAAAGCTGCCATTCCGGGTGGCATTCTATCCTTATGCTAGCAGCCACCGCCGCGCTCCTGTTGTTTGCTGGTCAGGCAAAGACGACCGATCAAGTCAAAGCGTTCGTTCAGCGGACATTTGGCACGTCAGCTTACGAGCGAGCCGATGTTGACCTCAACGGCGACCGCCGCACAGAGAGCCTGATCTATCTGACCAATCCCGATCATTGCGGTAGCGGTGGCTGCTCGCTTGTCATCTTGTCACCGGGCAGGCGCGGATATCGGGTGGTGATGCGCTCGACGGTGACGAGGCTACCGATCAGCCTTCTATCGACAGCAAATCACGGTTGGCGTGATATTGGAGTGACCGTTGAGGGTGGCGGCATCACACGCGCTTACCAAGCGCGGATGCGCTTCAATGGCCGCCGATATCCGAGCAATCCTACGGTTCCACCCGCCATTCTGCTACGCCGACCAACGGGTCGGATATTGATCGCGCCCTAACGGCAGGAATGGGTCGAAAGCTGCCACTCCCCTGATTCGTCCGGCGCGCCGAAAGCGAAATTCTCAGCAATTGCTCACAAGTCGCTCATGACGCTCATCGCCGTTCCGCCGAGCCTGTGGTCCGCAACAGGTGTGGAGGAACGCGATGACGGGATTCGATGCGGTGCGCAGTCCGGGGTTCAAGCTGACCCTGGCGATGATCGTCGGGCTGGCGCTGACGGTGCCGCTCTTTTCGGTGTGGCTGCTGGTCTATGACCGCCAGTCGCAGGAGCAGCAGGCGACGAGCTCGATCACCGCCGGCTGGGGAACCGCGCAGCTGATGTCCGGCCCCGTCCTGGTAATCCCCTATCGCGGGGCACCGGACGGGAATGCGCCGCAGACCGCGGCCGGGCCCCCGGCGCGCGAGCTGGTCATCGCCCCTCAGTCGGAGGCGATCTCAACGGAAATCGAACCGCAGCTACGCAAGCGCTCGATCTATGAGGCGGTCGTCTACGACGCGCGCAACGCCGGGCACGCCCGCTTCACCTTGCCGCCCGACTTGGCGCGAAGCGGGGTGGGGCCGGGGCAGATGGACCTCAGCGCGGCGCAGCTCCGCTTCACCGTCAGCGATCCGCGCGGGATCGGCGCCGATGCTCAAGTGAAGGCCGGCGACACCGCCCTGGGATTGCAGCCGGACGGCCGCGGGTTCGTCGCTCCGGTCGACGCGAGCAGGCTCCAGTCGGGTGCCGTCGACATCGACTTCTCGTTCGACCTCAAGGGAAGCCAATCGCTGGGCTTGTCGCCCCACTCGGGCGACACGCAGTGGACGGTCCGTTCGTCGTGGCCGAGCCCGAGCTTCGCCGGCGACTTCCTGCCGGACGCGCGCAAGGTGGCCGCGAACGGTTTCACCGCCCGCTATCGGGTCGGCAATCTCGCGCTCGGACGCTCGCTTGTCAGCACCGGCGATGCCGAAGATGGCCGGGTCGCGCCTGCTTCCAAGGA
>JABFXK010000156.1 GCA_013361785.1 Sphingomonas sp. | reverse complement strand
ACAGGATCACTGCGGGCGAAAAGCTGCCGGTGGTCTATGATTCGGTTGGACGCGACACCTTTATGAAGTCGCTGGATTGTCTGCGGCTGCGCGGCCTGATGGTGAGCTTCGGCAATGCATCTGGCCCGGTCGATCCGATCTCGCCGCTGCTTCTGTCGCAGAAGGGCTCGCTCTTCCTGACCCGGCCGACGCTGTTCCATTATGTGGCCACGCGCGAGCAGCTCGAGAAAAGTGCCGGCGAACTGTTCGCCATGGTCGAAACTGGCAAAGTGAAGATCGAAGTGAAGCAGCGCTTCCCGCTGGAGGAGGCGGCCGAAGCCCACCGCCAGCTCGAAGCGCGCAAGACCACCGGATCGACCGTCCTGACGATCTAGGTTGCTGCGCCTTCACATTTACCTGTCGCGCCGCTAAGCCTCCGCGACTTTTGCCGAAATGAGAGGAATCGCTTGGCCAAGGAAGAATTGCTCGAGATGCGCGGCAAGGTCGTGGAGCTGCTGCCCAATGCGATGTTCCGCGTGCAGCTCGAGAACGGCCACGAGATCCTCGGCCACACCGCCGGCAAGATGCGCAAGAACCGCATTCGCGTGCTCACGGGCGACGAAGTGCTCGTCGAGCTGACGCCCTACGACCTCACCAAGGGGCGCATCACCTATCGCTTCATGCCCGGCCGCGGAGGCCCGCCCGGATATCCGTGATGCGGCTGGTCCTCGCTTCGGCGAGCCCGCGCCGCCTCGACCTGCTCGCGCGCATCGGAGTCACGCCTGACGCAGTGGTGCCCGCCGATATCGACGAGAGGGTGCCCAAGGGTGAGCTTCCGCGAGAGCATGCGCTGAGGCTGGCGCGCGAAAAGGCGGCGGCCGTCGCGGCGAAGGAGCCGAACGCGCTCGTTCTGGCAGCGGATACGGTGGTGGCGGTCGGCCGGCGGATCCTGCCGAAGGTCGAGGACGAAGCGACGCTTCGCGCCTGCATGAAGCTGCTGTCGGGCCGCCGCCACCGCGTTCTGACCGGCGTCGCGCTCGCGCTCCCGGGGCACGGGATTCGCGAGCGGCTGGTCGAGACGACCATCGCGATGAAGCGGCTCAGCGGCGAGGAAATCGACTATTATGCGAGCCACGGAGAGTGGCGCGGAAAGGCCGGCGGCTATGCGCTGCAAGGCTATGGCGAGGTTTACGTCCGGCACATCGCAGGTAGCTATTCGAATGTCGTCGGACTTCCGCTCGCCGAGACCCGTGTGCTTCTGAATTCCGCGGGATACCCGATTGCCTGAATGGCTAGTTGAGCCGGGCATCGGCGAGACCAGAGCGGTTCTCGTCGACGACGGCGGGATCGTCGAAGGACGCATCGAGCTCGACGGAACGGTCCCCGCTGGAACGATCGTTCGAGCGCGGGTGACCAGCGTCGGAACTGGCGGCCGCAACGCCGTCGGGCTGGACGACGGCGGTGTAGAATATTTGTTGCCGAGCGGCGCGCCCGGAGTGACAGAAGGAGCGGCGGTCACGATCGAAGTGACGCGCGAACCCATCCCCGGGGCCGAGGCGTGGAAGCGCCCGCTCGCCAGGATCAGTGACAAGGCTCCCGAAGTGGCCAAGCGCCTCGTCGGCCAACCACTGCCCTTCCCTGCTCCCATCGACAGACTGGCCGAGCTCGGATGGGATGAGGTGATCGACGAAGCTCGGTCGAGCATCGTCCGCTTTTACGGCGGCGAGCTCAGGATTTCTCCGACGCCCGCGATGACGTTGATCGACGTGGACGGCCACCTGCCGCCCGAAGAGCTGGCGGTAGTCGGCGCCAGACAAGCGGCGCGCGCGGTCCGGCGGCTGGATATCGGCGGTTCGATCGGGATCGATCTTCCGACCAGCGGCAGCAAGTCCGCCAGGCAGCACGCGGCTGCGGTAATCGACTCGGTCCTGCCACAGCCGTTCGAACGGACCGCGGTGAACGGCTTCGGCTTCGTTCAGATCGTTCGGCCGCGGCTTCGACCGTCGCTGGTCGAGCTTGCGCAGGACCGCGTCGGCTTCGAAGCGCGCGCGCTGCTCCGTCGGGTGGCCTTCGAAACGCCCGGACCCAAGCGCCTTGTCGCTCATCCGGCCTTGATCAAGCTGCTCGAAAATCGCGACAGCTGGATGTCGGAACTGGCGCGGCAGATCGGCGGCGCAGTCGAGTTGCGCGCCGATCCATCTGTCCCCATGTCGGGTGGGTATGCCGAAAAAGCCTGACCAGCCGAAGACTTGCCCTCTGTGCGGCCAACGCGAGCAGCCGGAGCACACGCCGTTCTGTAGCCGCGGCTGCAAGGACCGCGACCTCTTGAAATGGCTGGGCGAGGGGTATCGCATCCCGGGTCCCCCAGCCGATCCGGACAGGGTGGACAGCGAAGGTGGCGACGGTTAGGGAGCCCGCTCGCTCCTCGGGGTGATCCCTATTCCGATGCGAATGCCCAGGTAGCTCAGTTGGTAGAGCACGTGACTGAAAATCACGGTGTCGGTGGTTCGATTCCGCCCCTGGGC
>JABFXK010000149.1 GCA_013361785.1 Sphingomonas sp. | reverse complement strand
GCCGATTCCGACGCAGAGCTTGCCGGCGACATGCGCGACCTCGTCCGCCGCCGGATCGCGGCCGGCGAGAAGCCCGCCACGATCCGGGCCTGGCTCATCCAGCGCTACGGCACCTGGATCAGCTACAAGCCGACGAGCGAGCCGGCCGCCTGGCCGCTGTGGCTCGCGCCGTTGGCGTTGTTGCTGATCGGCGCCTGGCTCCTTCGCCGGCGAATCCGGGTGAGGAAGGGACGATGATCGGCTTCATTGTCCTTGTCCTCCTTATCGCACTCAGCCTCGGCGCCCTGTGGCTGCTCCGTGTTCGCGGAGCGGCGCTGACGGCGAGCGCCGCGGCCTTGCTCCTCGGCGGCGCGGGTTATGCATTACAGGGCAGCCCGGGTCTTCCCGGCGCGCCCGCCCAAAACAGCGAAGCTCGCGACGTCTTCCCGCTCACCCAGGCTCGCCACGCCTTCTTCGGGGAGTTCACGTTCGCCGAACCTTGGCTTCGAATTTCGGAGGCGCTTGCTCGCGACGGCAAGGGAGAAGACGCGGTCGGAGTCCTGCAGAACGCAGTGAAGCGCTACCCCGGCGATCCGCAGCTCTGGATCGGCCTGGGTAATGCACTGGTCGATCATGCGCAGGGAATGACGCCCGCGGCCGAGCTCGCCTATAGGCGCGCCGAAGCGGCCGCTCCAGGACATCCGGCTGCGCCTTTCTTCTACGGACTCGCGCTCGCCCGATCAGGCGACCGCGATGGAGCCCTGAAGCTGTGGAAGGACATCCTCGCCAAGGCGCCGCCCAACGCCAGCTGGCGTCCGCTGGTCGAGCAGGGCGTGGCTGCGTTAAGCGGCCCGGCGGGTCATCCGAACCTTTAGTCGCCGCGGCCCGTCTTTTCCTGCAGTTCGTCGATCTTCTTCGACGCATCCGCCTTGCTCAGCTTCGGATCAAACTCCTCGCCGGCTTCCTCGCTCAGCGTTTCGAGATAGGACGCCTGAGCGCCGGTCATCGGCTCATCGCCGGTGACCCAGCGATCTGGGTCCTTCACTGCATTGCCGGTCGGGTGCTGCTTGGGGTCGTCGGTTGGACGGTCAGACATTGGTGCGCCTTTTCAATGACTTGAATCAGCACACCAACGCCGATGTTCTCCTTGTGTTCCGCTACGCGGCGACCGGTTCGAACGCGAGGTCGAGCGCTTCGGCGACAGCCTGGTGACGGATCTTGCCGTCCGAGACGTTTAGTCCGTTCGCAAGATTCGAGTCTTGGCGCATCGCTTCGTCAGCGCCGAGATTGGCGATTTTCAGCGCGAACGGAAGGGTCGCGTTGTTGAGCGCGAAAGCGCTGGTGCGAGCGACCGCGCCAGGC
Source organism: Sphingomonas sp. (assembly GCA_013361785.1). Classification (GTDB taxonomy): domain Bacteria; phylum Pseudomonadota; class Alphaproteobacteria; order Sphingomonadales; family Sphingomonadaceae; genus Sphingomicrobium. The sequence goes on along the minus strand of JABFXK010000149.1, from coordinate 1,174 downwards.
ATGTTCGCCACGCAATAGTGGATGATGCCATCAACTTCGTAGACGGGATCAGCGTGCGTCGTCGCGTGCGATGTCTCGAAGCAACCGCCCTGGTCAATGGCGATGTCGACGAGCACGCTTCCGCGCTTCATCGTCTTCAGCATGTCGCGCGTGACGAGCTTCGGCGCTGCCGCGCCGGGAACCAGAACGGCGCCGATGACCAGCTCCGATTCCTGGACCGCGTTGGCGATCGCGGCGCGCGACGCATAAGCGGTCTTGATCTGGCTCGAGAAGAACATGTCGAGTTCGGCAAGCCGGTCATTGTTGATGTCGTAGATGGTGACGTCGGCGCGCATTCCGGTCGCCTTTTGGGCGGCGGTCACGCCGGAAACTCCGCCGCCGAGGATCGCGACTCTCGCCGGCGCGACGCCGGGCACGCCACCGAGCAGGACCCCTCGGCCACCCTGCTCTTTCTCGAGATAATGGGCACCAACCTGGACGGACATACGACCGGCCACTTCGCTCATCGGCTTCAGCAACGGGAGCGAGCCGTTTTTGGACGTCACCGTCTCATAGGCGATGCAGATCGCTCCTGACTTCATCAGCCCGAGCGCCTGCTCCTTGTCTGCCGCGAGGTGCAGATAGGTGAACAGGATTTGCCCAGGCCGAAGCATCGCGATCTCCTGCGGCTGCGGCTCCTTGACCTTCACGATCATGTCGACTGAGTCGAACACGGACTTTGCATCGGGCAGGATCTTCGCCCCGGCCTTCTCGTAGGCCTTGTCGGGGCAGTCGATCCCTTGACCGGCTTGCGTCTCGACGAAGAGCTCATGCCCATGGGCGACGAGCTCGGCGACCGAGGCGGGGGTCAGCCCGACGCGATATTCATGAACCTTGATTTCCTTGGGCACTCCGATGCGCATTTATTCGTTCGCTCCAGTCATGGTGTTTGGCGGCGCGTATAGACAGGACAATCCAGCTTGTCCCGCCCCTTTGCTCGGGCATTTGCCGCGGTTTCACGCCGATGCTAGTGCGGCGCTCCGCCGGGCGACCGGTGAGGGGGCGAAGGGAATGCGTGGTCGCAAATTGTCCGGTCAGTTCCTGAACGCATGAACATCAACGCGACCGGAGCGGCCGAGGCCGCAACCGTTGACCATGACCCGACTGCCCATGGCAACCAGGGTCCAAGATCGGA
>JABFXK010000031.1 GCA_013361785.1 Sphingomonas sp. | reverse complement strand
ACCGGGCGGCAGCGTCGGGCTTGTGGGCGACTGCGTTGGGCGCATTTCGGCGTTCAGTTCCAACGTGAACGAAGGACTGTTTCGGGCCGATCTGGACCGGCGGAACTAACGACCGCTTCCGGGAACGATCTAATCGCAGACGAACATCAGCAAAGGGTGATTTGGTCTCGCCCGCCGAATAGCGCAGGCCTCATTGCCTCCACGGCGACAGGACCAAATCTTTGTTGACCACCGCACGGATGGGCCACCCTGGCCGGACGGTGATCGTCGGCTGAATGTCGAGGTCGCGGGACGTGATCTGGTCCCCAACGTGGGCCCCGCTCTCCTGTGCGGCCCGGCGGAGAGCCCGGACAAGATCGCTCCCGCTGCCGCCCAAGCTGAGCTCGGTGCCGACGCCGAGCAAGGTCGAAAGTCCAATTCCCTCGAGCAGCTGCCATGTGTGGCGGTCGACGCGGTCCGCAACTCCGGAATATCCGGACGCATCCGTCGCAGGCATATGGTCGAGCTCGACCGATGAGCCATCGGGAAGGACGATGCGGTTCCAGATGACCAAAGCACGCCGCTGGCCGAATGCAACGATACTGTCGTAATTGCCGACGAGCCGCGCCCCTTGTGGAACGAGGACCCATTGGCCGCTCGCGCTGTCGCGCACATCCTCGGTCACTTGGGCGAGCACCATTCCAGGAAGGTCCGAATTGAGGGCGGTGAGGAGGCTCGCCGGAATCACGCTACCGGCGCTCAGCACCCATGGCGAGACCGGCCTCTTCAGCTCGTGCGGGTTGAGCGCGCCCGCACCAGAAAGCACGAAGTCGATCTTGTGCTCCTGGCTTGCGGGGACCGGTACTGGCCCGGCCTCGCTCGAGGGGACCGAAGCTTCAGCTGCGGCCGGGAGCGGCTTGGCTTCCTGGGGTCCGCCTCCTGCAAGTTGCACCATGAGAGTGGCCCTTCTCGCAGCCTCCCGCTCCTCAGCGGCGCGCTGATGCGCGAGTTCTGCTGCAGACCGCCTGTCGGACGGCTCTTCGACTCCGCTCCCTCCAAGACTTCGCTCATGCTCGAGGATCGGCCGTCCGAGGTCGCCCGGCAGCGGCGGGCCGAGCCGCGGCACGTCGCCATACGTCTTTGGAAGACCATTAAGCGCATCCGGGACGGTTCTGGCAGCAGGCTCGGCGGAGCTGTCGACTGTCGACGCCGACTTTCGGAAAGTCGGCGGCTCGAGCGCGACCCAGGACAGGGCGACCAGCGAGGCCGCTGCGGCCCCCGTCAATCCAACGATGAGACCGCGCCTGAAGCGCAGCGCAGGACGCGGTCTCCCCCTAAGAACGAGCGTTTCGGGGTCTTCCTTCGGCGGCGGCGGCGAAGTTGGGCTTTCCGCTTCGCTCATGCCCGCCCCCGCTGCCGCGTGCCGGCGCTTTCGTTAAGGATGCGCACGACTTTCTGGTGCTTGCCGCCGAGGCGCAGCTCGGCTGCCGCAAATAGAGCGTCGACGATATAATAGCGCCCCTTGAGCCGGTAATTGACGAGTTCCGCCTTGCCATCCGCTCCGGTCACGAAAAGTGGTGGCGCCTCCCCTTGTCCGAAGGTCGGCGGAAATTCGATGAACACCTGATGGCCGTCATCGAAGGCGCGCACCGGCCGCCAGGCGACATTGTCGCCCTCGATCCGATAGTCGAAGTTCAGTTGATCGACTGCGACTCCTGCCGCAGCCGGCTGGGCCGGGAGCGTGGCAGGAGCGCGCACGATCGCCAACCCGTCTCCGGGATAGGTCCAGGACAGGGCCGCCATCGCAGTCCTCCCAGTGCTGACAGCCTCGACGTGATAGATGCGCCGGTCGGTCGCGATGATCAGATTCGTGTTGAGACCAGCGGCAGCGGGCTTGACGAAAATATGCACTCGGCGCGCGGAACCGCTGCCGCTCGCAGTGTCGTCGATGACCCAGCGCACGGTATCGCCGGCGGCGACGGAAACCAGATTCTCGCCCGGCTCGAGCGCAATGTCTGATATTTGTTCGGGCGCTGCATAGAGTCGGAAAAGCGCACCTTCTGACCACGGATAGACCTGTGCAGCACCGAGATAGAAGGCGTTCTCCGGTTCGCGGACGGCCTTCCGATTGGCGGCCGCCACACTGGTGAGCGGCGTCGGCTTCACTGGATGCCCGAGCGCGAACGAGAGATGATGCCATCGGGCTCGCGCTCGATGCCGACGGCCTGGCCGCTGCACCTTGAACGGCGTTTGCAGCTTGCCCGGAGTGATCGAGTCGGTGCTTGGAGGCACCGCCGAGACCGCCGTGGAGCAGACGAATGCGCCGACGGCGGCGGCCATGAAGAAGGAACGGATCATCTGCTGCTCCTTGTTGCTGGACTTGGGTTGAGGGAGGTGTCTCCAAGTGACGGGTCGAGAGGCGAGCCGAGCGGTATGTCGCGGGGCGGGGGCGGCGCGGGTTTCGTCCCGGTACTGTCGAGCTCCTGGCTCCAGTCGATCGCATCGACGTAAAGACCGAGCGGATTCTTGCGCAGAGTCTCGGCAG
>JABFXK010000212.1 GCA_013361785.1 Sphingomonas sp. | reverse complement strand
TGGTCATTACGCTCACGCCGACTGCGGTACAGATCGCCGTTCGCCCTGCGACCGAAGCGTGGGATCAGGTGGGCGGCTACCTCCGCCGCAATGTCGCTCCTGGCGATCAGGTCTGGGTCTATCCCAACGACAGCGCACTTCCTCTACGCGAGGCGGGCACCACGACAGCGCTGCGGGGAATCCCCGGCGACTATCCCGCCGTCGGCATCGTTGGGCCAGTCCGCGCCGGATCGCCCGCCGTCGTCTCCGTGACTGCCGCACAGGCGCGTGCGATCGCCGAAGATCCCAACGTCCGTGATGTGCCGACCATTTGGCTGGTAACGCGGCAAAGCGGCGTGTTCGACCCCAAGCATGAGCTTCCAGACGCGCTTGCCGACGTTCGACGCCCGGGAGCCGCGGTCGAATGGGGCTATATCAACGTTCGGCCCTATTACCGCCGTTAGACCGTTTCGCTTCCGTTCAATCGCCAGCAAGCTTGAATCATTTAGCCCTTCCTCAATTCCGAGGAGGAGGCACTAAGATCATGAACAAGCTTCTCATCGGCGGTGCTGCCGCCGCTCTCTTCGTTGCATTCGCGCCTGCCCTTGCGCAATCGGCCCCGCCGCCGGGTGTGGCGCAAGGCACGGCTCCTGCTCGCCCCCTCCCGCCGCAGCCGGGTGCGCCGAGGATGCACATGAGGGCCATGTCCGATCATGTGATGACCCGCGACGAAGTGGTGAAGCACGTCCAGAAAATGTTCGCGCGGTTCGACACGAACCACGACGGCTTCGTCACCAAGGAAGAGGTTGAAGGCTTCCACCAGAGAATGGGAATGATGGACGGGCGCCCTGGCATGGAAGGACGCTTCGCCGAGCACCGCATGCATAGGCCGGACCGCGCGGCGATGTTCGACAAGCTCGACACCAATCACGATGGCGTCATCAGCAAACAGGAATTCATGGCCGCCCGGCCCGAACTGCATGAGCGGCGCATGGTCGTGATGCGCGATGGTGGCGCTCCGGGTGCTCCAGGCGAGCCCGGAATGCACCGGATGGGGATGCACATGCACGGTGCGGCCATGCACAGGGGCGGGTTCGGCCGTCACCTGTTCGAAATGGCCGATACCAACCGCGATGGCCGCGTCTCGCTCCAGGAAGCGGAAGCGGCGGCGCTGGCGCACTTCGACAAGGCCGACCCGAACCACGACGGCAAGCTGACACCCGAGGAGCGCCGGCAGGCACATCAGCTGATGCGCGGCGAGCACCGGCCGAGCTGATCCTAGCGAACCTATCGAAAGCAAAGGGTCGGCGCTTGCGCCGGCCCTTTTTCTATGCAGGCTTATGCCGCATCTGAGGGGAGGTTTCTCATGTCGCTTCGCCGAGCCGCCGCCATTGCCGCGTTGACTGCTTTGCCGATTTCGGCTGCCCAGGCCGATGAAGGCATGTGGACCTTCGACGCCTTCCCGGCGGCGAGGATGCAGTCCGCTTACGGCTGGGCGCCTGATCAGGCATGGCTGGACAAGGTCCGTTCGGCAGCGGTGCGGTTGACCGGCGGCTGCTCGGCCAGTTTCGTTTCGTCCGAAGGATTGATCCTCACCAACCATCACTGTGTCGCCAGCTGCGCCGAGCAGAATTCGACCGCGAAGAACAACATCCTCAAGCTTGGGTTCGTCGCGGCGACACGCGAACGCGAGCTCAAATGCGCCGGTCAGCAAGCGGAGGTGGTTACCTCGATCCGGGACGTCACCGCCGACGTGAAAGGCGCCGTTGGGGCGGCGACAGGCGAACCCGCCGTGAAGGCGCGCAACGCGGCGATCGCGCGCATCGAGAGCGCCGGCTGCCCCGACAAGGTCGCCACGCGCTGTCAGGTCGTTACGCTCTACGGCGGCGGCCAGTACAAGCTCTACACCTATCACAAATACAGCGACGTTCGGCTCGTTTGGGCTCCCGAGGCGCAAGCGCCGCAGTTCGGCGGCGACCCCGATAATTTCAATTTCCCGCGCTACTCGCTCGATGCGAGCTTCCTCCGCGCCTACGAGGGCGGCAAGCCAGCCGCGACCCCAGCACACCTCCAATGGACAGCGCGAGCGCCAGTCGACGGCGAAGCGACCTTCGTCGTCGGCAATCCCGGCTCGACGCAGCGGCTCTTCACCAGCGAACAGCTGGCGATGCAGCGCGAGCTCGTCATGCCGATGCGCGTCGCGACCTATTCCGAGATGCGCGGGCGGCTCATCAATGCAATGGAATCGAGTCCGGCGAAGAACCGCGAGGGCCATCAGGCGCTCGAAGGACTCGAGAACAGCCTGAAGGTCTATATCGGGCTCAAGAAGGCGCTCGACGATCCCGCCTTCATGGGCAAGATCGCGGCGGCGGAGTCCGATCTCAAGGCGAAGAGCGGGAACCGCTTCGGCAATCCCTGGGGCGATATCGCGACCGCGACGCAGGCGAGCCGCAATCTCTATTTCGCGCGCTACTTCGCGCTGCCACGCGGCGACCTGTTCAACTATGCGATCTCGCTAGTTCGCGCGGCGGACGAACGCGCAAAGC
>JABFXK010000113.1 GCA_013361785.1 Sphingomonas sp. | reverse complement strand
CGTCGCCCCGTCGGCGATGAAGGCCGAAGAGGAAGAGGCCGCGCCCGCCGGCGAGGTCCCGACCGTCGAGGGCGAGGAAGGCGAAGCTGCCGAGGGCGGTGAAGCCGAAGGCGCCAAAGAAGAGTAAGTTCTTTTGCTCCCCTCCCGCTTGCGGGAGGGGCCGAGGGTGGGCATGTCCGTGCTCATGCTTGCACTACAGGCCCACCCCTCCGCCGCTTCGCGGCTCCGCCCCTCCAGCAAGCGGATGGGGTAAGTGCAACTCTGGGTCGGCCTCGGAAATCCGGGCGCGCAATATGCGCTTCACCGGCACAATGTCGGCTTCATGGCGGTCGACGTCATCGCCGAGGCGCATGGCTTCGGGCCGTGGCAGAAGAAGTTCCGAAGTCAGATCGCCGAAGGGCGGATCGGCAGCGATCGCGTGCTGCTGTTGAAGCCGCAGACCTTCATGAACGACAGCGGCGATGCGGTTCAGCAGGCGCTCCATTTCTATAAGCTCGACGTCGGCGCCCTGACGGTCTTTCACGACGAGCTCGATCTCGCACCGTTCAAGGTGAAGGTGCGCGTCGGAGGCGGTCTCGCGGGACATAACGGGTTGCGGTCGATCGATGCCGCGCTGGGGCCGGAATTCCGCCGCGTCCGGATCGGTATCGGGCACCCGGGGCCGGGACGAAAAGACCTCGTCACCCGTCACGTCCTCGGCAATTACTCCAAAGCTGAGATGGAGCCGCTTTCCGACGTGCTTGCGGCAATCGCAGGCGAAGCCGAGTGGCTGGCCGACGGCGACGACGCCCGGTTCATGAGCGAAGTCGCGCTCAGGTTGCAGCAGGCGGACTGACCGCCGCTCCTTCCAATCCGACCCGCTGCTTGGCGGCGGAGAGCATTCGTTCGAAGCGCGGATCGTCCCTCAGGCAATCAAGATTGTGGTCCGCTGCGGCGAGGCTGACGAGGTTGCGGCCGGCGCGCGCGAGCGCCGGCTCCAGCAGGTCCATGGCCGCGCCCTTGTCCTTGAAGAAGGCGATCAGCGGCCAGGCAATGTTGTACCGCATGTAGAGATTGTCGGGATCGAGCAGCAGCGCACGGTCGATATATTCCCGCGCGCGATCGAGCTGACCGAGCGCGCCGTATGCCAGCGCGGCAAATGCCAATGCAGCGCCATTGTCGGGATCGTGTGTCAGCACCGGCTTGATCAGCGGGATCATCTTCTCGGCGCATTCCCGCACGCGTTCCATGTCGCTCTTCGCGAGATAGGCCGCGGTAAGCATTCCCAGGCTGTGGAAGTCGGACTCCGCGAGGCCGATCGATTTTTCAAGCAGCCGGATCGCGTCATTCAGATTGCCGCGACGATAATAGATGCGCGCCGCTTCCTTGTTCGCTTCCCAGCAATTCGGGTCGAGCTGAAGCGCCGTCTGGATCTCCGCTTCGGCCTCTGCCTCGCGCCCGTGCAGCGCGAGGTGCCAGGCTTTGGGCAGGTGGGCTTCCGCGATGCCTGGGTTCAGTGCCAGCGCCCGTTCGGCCGCCGCAAGACCGTCGTCGAGCACCTCCTCGCCGCTGTAGGCGTAGAAGAGGTTCGCCTGGGCAAGGCCCATCAGCGCCCAGGCCTGCGGGTAATCGGGGTCGATGTCGATGGCGCGTTTCGTGACGCGGATCACCCGATCCTCGCGCCTTCGGTCGCCGAAATCGCCGGTGATCCAATATTGGCGCGCCATCAGGTACAGGTTGTACGCGTCGACGTTCGTCGTCCCGCGATTTTCGATCGCCTTCTTCTCCGCCGGGAGAAGTTTCAGCTTCAGCGCATCGACGATGGCCTTTGAAATCTCGTCCTGGATCGCGAAGATGTCGGTGAGATCGCGATCGTAACGGTCTGCCCAGACGTGCCCGCCGGTTGCGCCATCGATCAACTGCGCCGTGACACGCACGCGGCCCCCCGCCTTGCGGACGCTGCCCTCGAGCACATGGCTGACGCCGAGCTTGCGCGCGACATCGCAAATGTCGACGGCGCGCCCCTTGAACGTGAAGGCTGTGTTGCGCGCGATCACTTCCAGTGCGGAGACCTTCGAAAGATCGGTCGTGATGTCCTCGCTAATCCCGTCGCTGAAATATTCCTGCTCGGCATCGCCGCTCATGTTCTGGAACGGGAGCACGCAGACCGATGTGTCGCGCCGATGCGCGCGTGAGTCTTTCGGGCCATGTTCGCCGGCGAGCGCAGCCACGCTTGCGACAAGCTTTTTCCAGCCGGGGCTGTCCTCCTCTTCGTGCCAGCCGATGAGGTCTGCGCATTGGATTTGATTGAACGGCAGCGGCGGGATCGTGCCGTCGAGGAGCGCCTGGACCAAAGTTCCGGCCGATCTCGCCGCGTCGGCCTCGGCGCGCACCCATTGCGACTTCACGGCTTCGGCCGACCACAGGACGACCACGGCTTTCGCCGATTTCAGTCGCTCTTCGATGACCTCGGCATAAGCGCGATGGGCGGGCAGCTCATCATCGCGCCAGACGTGATAGCCGAGCGCGCGGAGCGCTTCCGCGACGCGCTTCGCCTGCGGCTCGTCGGAGCGCGCGTACGAGACGAAGACATCCGACATCGATTCAGACTCGCTGGGTAACAGGAGTCTAACCGGAAGTGAAAGGCCCGGGACCTACTCGTCGTCCTCGCCGATCGGCATTCCGGGCGGAACGTGCGGGAGCCGGGCGGGGTCAGCGATCGCCTTGTCGAGCTGCTGTCTATCCTTGAGCAACCCGGCAAGGCCATGCGCCCAGTCCTGCTCCGCTGCGGCTCCACGGTCGCGCTGCAACTGGTCCGCCAGACGGTCGAGCCTGCCGGAAAGCTCCATCGCGATGGTCGGCGAAAGCGACGCGTCGTGCTGGACGCGAGCGAGACCAAGGATCGTAACCGTCGCAATCCGCCGCCCAACTTCAGTGCCGCTTTGCGCCAGGGTCCGATCGAGGAGCAGGTCGAACAATTGCGCCGGCGAAGGCACGCTCGCATCGCTCGCGTGCTGGCTTTCCAGGCGGTTGAGGCGATCGTGGGCAAGCAGCGCATCGAGCGTTTGCACGGCGCCGACTTCGGTCGCCTTCAAGGGATCGAATACCGGCCCGCCCGCCGTCGGGATGATCTCGATATCGGTCTGGCGGTCATTGTCGCCACCGAAGCCCGTCGAAAGCAGAGGGTTGAGCCGAGCGGGAACAGTGAGCTCGGCCGGCGACAGTGTATCCAGCAGCGCATAGACCGCGGCCCATTGCGTAGCGCCAGGCACGACTTGGGCGGCAGCGTTCTCGCCATTGACCGCATACGGGAAATTCACTCCGCCGACCGACTTCGCCGCCGCTTCGACCTGATAGCGGTCAAGCAGCCAGATCGGGACGAACGCACGCCTCAGGTCGGCGAGGGATTCGCCGGCGGGCAATGCGCCGGTGCCGAAGCGCTCCACGGCAGCCCGGCGCACCGCCATGATTCGCCGCAGTTCCCCGATCGGATCCGAACCATCGTCCCACAGCGACCCGAGCGGCTGGCCCGCGCTCACCGGACGAGCATCATTGTCGGCGACGAAGCGAAGCCCCTCGGCGCGCGCCTCGGCTTCGAGCGGCCGCGCCTGCGCGTCAGTCTGCGCGCTGTAGAGCCACTTGATCATGAACTTGTCCCAAGGGCCGATGCCAACGCCATAGGCGTCGCGAAGCGACGGAGCGCCATTCGCGTCGAGGGTGATCCGCGGCCCCGGATAGTCCATTACGGAATAGCGCCCCTGAGTGCTCGCGGCGAAATTGTGCGCGAGGCCGAGCGCGTGGCCGACCTCGTGAGCGCCGAGCTGGCGGATTCGGGCGAGTGCCGCCGTGATCGGGTCATTCGGATCGCCGGTGCCAGTGAGCCCCGCCCCCACCAGCGCCTGAAAGATGATCAGGTCCTGCCGAGTACGAAGCGAGCCGAGAAGCACCGACCCCTTGATGATCTCGCCGGTCCTCGGATCGGCGATCGGCTGGCCGTAGGACCAGCCGCGCGTCGCGCGATCGACCCAGTTGACGACATTGTAGCGGACGTCGAGCGGGTCGGCGCCTTGCGGCAGGACGTCGACCTTGAAGGCATTCTCGAATCCCGCCTGCTCGAAGGCCTGCGCCCACCAGCTGACGCCCTGCTCCAGTGCGCTCCGCACCGGCTCGGGCGCGCTTCGGTCGATGTAGAAGACGATCGGTTTCTTGACCGGTGAGCGCGCGGCGGTCGGATCGACCTTCTGAAGGCGGAAGCGGCGAGCGAGATCGCTGACGATCGGCTGGCCGAGCGGGGCGGAGAAATCGACCTTCTGAAGGCCGATCGTGTAGCCGTACGGGTCTGTGCGTTCGACATAGCCGGCGCCGGGAAGCGCGATCAGCGAATGCCTGAGAACCAAAGTCAGCGTATTGCCGCCGACGATGTTGCTGACTTCCGCCCGCGGCTCGTCCGAACGGAAGGTGAGCTTCGCGGCGAACTCGGCATTCTTCGGGAAGAGCTTCACGAAATTTGGGTCGGCGGCGCTGAGATCGGGCGCAAACTTGAAGTCTCCCCCTCCGCCGTTCTTGATGGCTTGCGCAATGCCCGTGTCGTCGCGCGCAAGGAAGCTCGACAGGTCGACGGTGTAGGAGCCGTCCGCATTGTTCTTGATAATGTCGCCCATCCACAGCGTCGACGTTGCGAAGGACGTGTCCACCGCATGCTGCTCGTCCGGATCGCCACTGGACGCGATGAATTTGCTGTTCTCGACCTCGGCCGCGACCTTCTTGCCGATGCGCTTGAAGTCGAGGATTCGAGTCTCGCTGGCGCTCGCGCGGTCCAGGCCGATCGGTGCGGAGCCGAGCCCGCTGCCGAGCTGCGTCAGATAGATGTAGCGCGCCGAAATGCCGTTTGCGTCCGGCTTCGGGAAGGTTGCGATAATCTTGCCCGTGAGCGGATCGGCGTCGACCTGCAGCAGCGGCTGCTCGGCGGAAGCGGCGGCAGGCGGCTTCGCCGGCGCGGCATGCGCGGGCCGACCGGCGGCAAGAATTAGCGCGAGCGACAGCGAAGACGCGAACAAATGGCGGCGCATGAATCGACCCTCCCGGAGAGGCGCTGACGCTAGAGCCGCCTCGCGGGGCTGTCCACGCCCTTGCGCCGGAACCCGCGCCGCCGCACAGCGCGGCCATGCCGGTGCGGTCACTCTTCGCGACGCGTCTCTACGAAGGCGAGGTGTCCGACGACGCGCTGCTCGCCGAGGTCGCGCACTCGATCCGCAGCCTTGCCCATGATGACGAGGCCGGCCAGCGCTGGTCGAAGGAGCATGGCTACGCCGGCTACACCAGCTATGCATCGCTGAACGATCTGCCAAAGCGCGATCCTGCAGTCGGCGAACTTGCGAAGCTACTGACGCGCCACGCCCGATCCTTTGCCACTGATCTCGGCTGGGACGTGAAGCCGAAGTTCGACAGTCTCTGGGTCAACCTGCTCGAGAGCCGAGGCCACCACTCCGCCCACATTCATCCGCACAGCATCATTTCCGGAACGCTCTACGTCGAAGTGCCGAAGGGGTCCGGCGCGATCCGCTTCGAGGACCCGCGGCTGCCGCTGATGATGGCGGCGCCGCAGCGGCCGGGCAGCTTCGTCACCGTCGAGCCGCACGCCGGCCTGCTGCTGATGTGGGAGAGCTGGCTGAGGCACGAGGTGCTCCCCGGAACGGGCCGCAGCGAGCGCCTCAGCATTTCATTCAACTTTGCGTGACGCGTGCAGCGCGTTCTCGTCATCGGCTCACCCGGATCGGGGAAATCGACACTCGCGACCGAGTTGGCGCGGCGCACGGGACTGCCGCTCATTCACCTCGACCAGCAATATTGGCGGCCGGGGTGGGTCGAGCCGCCAAAGCAGCAATGGGTGCAGGAGCTGGAGCTACTGTTGCGCCGCGACCGCTGGATCATGGATGGCAATTTCGGCGGATCGCTCGAGTTGCGGCTCGCCCGCGCGGACACGGTGATCGATCTGCGCCTGCCGCCGTGGCTGTGCCTTGCGCGGATCGTGAAGCGCGTCGTGACCTCGTTGCACCGAGTCCGCCCGGACATGGCGGAGGGGTGTCCGGAGCGTTTCGATCTGGAGTTCCTAGTCTTTGCGGCGAGATTTTCCGGTGCTCCGCGCAAGCGCACGGACGAGAAGCTCAGCCGCTTCACCGGCACTCGAATCACGCTTCGAAGCGCGGCTGAAGTCCGTCGCTTCTTGGCAAGCGTCGACGATGGCGGCTAAGGCGCGGCAACCCCGAAAAATCAAGGACAACCATGGGCTTCCGCTGCGGCATCGTCGGCCTGCCGAACGTCGGCAAATCGACGCTTTTCAATGCTTTAACCGAGACTGCTGCCGCACAGGCGGCGAACTATCCGTTCTGCACGATCGAGCCCAACGTGGGGCGGGTCGCGGTGCCCGATCCGCGCCTCGACAAGATCGCGGAGATCGCCAAATCGGCGCAGGAGATAGAAACGCAGATCGAGTTCGTCGACATCGCCGGGCTGGTGCGCGGCGCGAGCCAGGGCGAAGGTCTCGGTAACCAGTTCCTGGCGAACATCCGCGAGGTCGACGCGATTGTCCACGTCCTACGCTGCTTCGAAGGCGGCGACGTGACCCACGTCGAGGGCAAGGTCGATCCCATCGCCGACGCCGACACGGTCGAGACCGAGCTGATGCTGGCGGACCTTGAATCGCTCGAGCGGCGCGTTCCGAACCTGGTCAAGAAAGCGCAACAGGGCGACAAGGAAGCGAAGGTCGAGGCGTCGGTGCTCGGGCAGGCGCTGGAGCTGCTCCGCGCGTCGAAGCCCGCCCGGCTGGACCAGCCGAAGGACGCGGAAGAAGCCAAGGCGCTGCAGCGCGCGCAGCTGCTGACCGCCAAGCCCGTGCTCTACGTCTGCAACGTCGACGAGGGCGATGCGGCGAACGGCAATGCGCTGTCGGAGCAGGTCTTTGGGAAAGCGGCCACGGAAGGGGCGCAAAAGGTGGTCATTTCCGCGGCGATCGAGGCTGAAATCGCGACCCTGCCGGCGGAAGAGCGGGACGCGTTTCTTTCCGACCTCGGCTTGCACGAGACGGGACTCAACCGCATGATCCATGCCGCTTACGCGCTGCTCGGTCTGATCACCTTCTACACGGCCGGGCCGAAGGAATCGCGCGCCTGCACCGTGCACAAAGGCGCCAGGGCACCCGAGGCTGCGGGTGAGATCCACACCGACTTCGAGCGCGGCTTCATCCGCGCCGAGACGATCAGCTACGATGATTACATCAGGTTCGGCGGCGAAGCCGGAGCGCGCGACGCCGGCAAGCTACGCTCCGAAGGCAAGGATTATATCGTCCAGGACGGAGACGTGATGCTGTTCCGCTTCAACGTTTAGCGGCTCATGGACCCGTCGTTCCCCTCGCCTCGCGGCAGAGCATCCAGCTGAGGAACGCCCCCACGATGATTCCGATGTAGCTGCACCACATTGGAATGGTGTGGCTTCCCACGATGATCTGGAAGTGCGTGAACACCCGGGTGATGTGGACGATCGCCGCGAGTGCAAAGAATGCGGCCGCGATCCAGGTGAACGGTTTCGAGCGATTCATTCTCGGCTCCCCCTCTGCCCGGCCTGCTTATAGCTGTTTCTGTGCAGTCGGGGAATCGCTGCCGAACAGGCGTTCGGCGGGTCGCAATGTGAGCAACACCCACAGCAGGCCGAACGACCATCCGCCGATGACGTCGCTCGGCCAGTGGACTCCGAGCATCACGCGGCTGAGGCCGACGAGCAGCGACAGGAGGACCGCGCCTGCTGCCGCCGTTCGGCGCCACTCGTGCGGTGCGAGCGCGAGCGCCAGAGTCAGATAGAAGATCATCGAGCTGGTCGCATGGCCGCTCGGGAAGGACGAGGTCTTCACGATCACCAGGTGCGGCTCGAGCGTCGGCCTCGCTCGGGCAATCCAATATTTCTGCGCCTCCGCAAGGCCGCGCCCGACGAGGATTACGAGGAGCAGGCCGACCGCAAAGCGACCCCTGCCGCGATGCCACAGCCATCCGGCTATGATGAACCCCGCTCCGATGAGCACAGTCGGTTCGCCAAGAAAGGTGAACACCCGCGCTACAAGGATCAGAGCCGGACGGCCGCCGGCATAAAGCGCTTCATAGATGCTCCGGTCCAGCTGCTCGCGGCCAAGCAGCAGCATCGCCAGCCAGACTGCTGCGAGCAGAACGACAGTCGTTACATGACGCCAGCGTGCGGCAGCAGGGCCGGTCATTTGCAACACCAAGTGGGCGGTACCCGCCTCGGCTACTCGCGCCAAGCGGCCGGCGCGGCTATGCCTCGTGCGATGATCTATTTCGAGGACCTCGAAGTCGGCGCGGAAACCTATTTCGGGTCGTACGAAGTGACGCGTGAAGAGGTGCTCCAATTCGCCCGCAAATATGACGTACAGCCGTTCCATTTGTCCGACGAGGAGGCGGCGAAAACCCATTTCGGTCGTCTGGCCGCGAGTGGGTGGCACACTGCGGCCATGACGATGGCAGTGATTTCGCGGCACGTCGTGGAGCACGAGCAGGCGGGGCTCGGCTCACCAGGCATTGACGAGCTCCGCTGGACCAGGCCGGTGTACCCAGGCGACACGCTCCACGTGAGCGGCAAGATCGTCGAAACCCAGCCGTCTCGAAGCAAGCCGGAGATGGGCTCATTCAGGACTCACACGACCGTCACCAATCAGGATGGCGATCCTGTGATGAGCTTTACTTCGATCGTGCTGATTCGCCGACGCCCCGGCTGATCCGCGCGCTAGCTCAGGGCTTCGGGTTCTCGCTCTGCTGCTGCCGTTCCATGCGGCGCTGCTCGCGCGCAGCCTGCCGTTCGGCCCGAGCCTGCGACCGATCGAAAGCCGACCAGTTCTCGCGGGTGCCAGACGTCGTCACCCGCTGCCGCGATGTCCAATAGCTGCGCTGCGTCGACGTCATCAGATGCGGACGGCGGTAGCTGTCGTACACATAAAGCCCGGAGCCGGGGTAATAATAGTCGTCGTACCAGCCGTAGGGCATGCCGTAACCGAAGCCGCCGTAATAGCCGGGATAGGTGCCGTAACCGCCATAGGGACCGTACGGGTATCCATAGCCGTAGTCGGAATAACCCGAGCCAAAGCCCAGGCCGAGGCCCATGTCGCCATAAGCGCAGCCGCCGAGCGCAAGCGCGCCGGCGGCTAAGATCGAGATGTAGGGAATACGCATGTTACACCTGCCGAACAATCACAGCAGGTAAACGAACAGGCCGAACCGCCGTTCCTCTTCGAGAGCCGGCGCCCGCGCGGACGCCTATCCGGCGACGCCGGCCTTGGCCTTCGCGCGGCGCGTCTTCGCCTGGTTCTTGGGATCGAGCGGGCCGGTTGGCCGAACCGTGCGCTTCGCCTCGTCCCAGATCTGGTGATAGGCGAGATAGCCGAGGATCGTCGCGATCAGCAGGAAGATCGCGATCGCGGCGCCCGCGGCGTGCCGCCGCTCGAGCTCAGGCTGAGCGGTCCACACGAGGAACGCGGCGACGTCCTTCGCCATCTGGTCGACCGTCGGCTTGGTGCCGTCCGCATATTGCACCTGGCCGTCGGTGGTGAGCGGCGGCGGCATCGCGATGTTGA
>JABFXK010000287.1 GCA_013361785.1 Sphingomonas sp. | reverse complement strand
GTTCGCGCTGGTCGGTGGGATCTGGTTCATCTTCCTGCTCGGCCACGCGGTTTCGGTGGCGACGGCGGTGGGGTTCATCGCGCTCGCCGGACTCGCCGCCGAGTTCGGGGTGGTGATGCTGGTCTATCTCGATAGCGCCATCCGGCAGCGGATCGATCATGGGCAGTTCGCAACCGACCGCGACCTCGACGAGGCGCTCATCGAGGGAGCGGCGCTCAGGGTCCGGCCCTTGGCGATGACGGTGTTCGTCATTCTGGCCGGCCTGTTTCCGCTGCTGATTGGCGGCGGCGCCGGCCATGAGGTCATGCAGCGTCTGGCGGCGCCGATGGTCGGGGGCATGATCACCGCGCCTTTGCTGTCGCTGTTCGTGCTCCCCGCGATCTACAAGCTCATCGGTCGGCGGCGGCTGGCGGCCCCCCAGGCGCAACATGATCCCCTCGGCAGCGTTGGAATGGCGCCGGCGGCCCACGATAATGATCGAAGCGAACTTCTTGTCGGATCGACAGGGTCGCAATCCGCGCCATCGACAAAAATGACCTGAGCCGCCTCGCGTCGCTGGTCGAGAATGAGAAGGATGGTGGCTGAAGACGCGTGCATAGAATCGAATCGATGAAACCGCTCGGAAATCGGCGCGGCGATCAAATAAGAAACGGCCGAGCAGCGAGTGCAGTCAGCATCTGGGACGGCTGCACGGAACGTTCTTGGGAGCAAAGGGCGCACGCCCCATGCCATGAGCAGTTCCCGCAGCTGCGGTTCCGACGACGGGGACATCAGGACGGTTCATCGACAAACCTTTCACTGGGCGGCTGCGCCGCCTGGAGGGGCAAGGCGGCGCAGCCTATCGCCTCTGCAGCGGCGACCAATCTGAATTCGGCTAACACTCACCGCCGGTTACACACGAGCCTTCGAGGCGTTCATCGTTACTGCGCAATGCGTTAGCCAAGGTCCATCGCGGTGCTAGAGTGACACGATGGCGGAACTCATTCTGCTTCTTGTGTTTCTCGCCGGATATGCGGTTCAGCGCGGTAGCACTTCTCGTCATCGCAAGGATGGCCGTGTCGTCCATTCCCGTTGCGCCGGCATGACCTGAGTGACGCACTCGATCCCTCATTCAGCCGCGGAGGCCCGCTCTCTTTCAGGAACGTTTGATCCGGGCTTCTCGACCAGCTTCTCATCAAGCGCGCCCTCGGCGGTTTCGATCGCCGCTCCCGATTCAAGTGTCCGATGCACGGGGCAGCGCTCGGCGATTTCGATCAGCCTTCGGTGCTGGTCTTCAGTCAGCGCTCCCTCGATCTGAAGACGGCGGGTGAACAGGTCAGCGGGCTGGTGACTGGCCCGCCGGCTATGGCCAACGCTCACCGTGACCCGATCCAGAGGAAGGTTCTTCCTACGCGCGTAGAGCCGGAGGGTCATGACGGTGCATGCGCCAAGGCCGGCCGCGACAAGATCATAAGGCGTGGGACCGGAACCAAGGCCGCCGACTTCCGGCGGCTCGTCGGCGAGGAAACGCACTCCGCCAGCGATGATTTCGACTTGGAAATCGCCCTTGCCCGTATCGACGACGGTGACCACGCCGGATTGCTCTCGTGTCCGCGGCGCCGAGACATTCGGCAAATAGCGGCTGGCCCAGGTCGCGATGATGCTCGCGACGAACTCGGCGTCCTTGGGCCGCGTCAGCAGATGATCGGCGTCGTCCAGTGAAAGAAAGCTTTTTGGATGCCGTGCGGCTAGAAAGATCTCGGAGGCGTTTTCGATGCCCACCACTTCGTCGCGGGGAGCATGGAGAATCAGGAGCGGCTTGTGAAGCGAAGCGATGCGCAATCGCTGATCGTGGCTTGCAAGATCGTCGATGAAGGTGCGGCGGATCCGGAACGGACGCCCCCCGATCCTGACCTCGGCTTCCCCACGCTGCATCAGCTCATCGACGTCCGAAAACAGACGCTGGACGTGGGCAACGTCGGCTGGAGCTCCGATCGTCGCTACCGCGGCGACCTCGGAAATATTTCCGGCAGCGGCGAGGACGGCGGCTCCGCCCAGGCTGTGCCCAACAAGGAGCGAGACGGGAGCACCAGCCACTCGCATCGCATCGGCCGCCGCGCAGATATCGGCGATGCTGCCGCTGAAGCTGCTATCCGCAAAATCGCCACCACTCTGTCCATGGCCGGTGAAATCGAAGAGGAGGGTGGCAAACCCAAGGCTCGCGAGAGCGCGTGATACCCGGGATGCGGCAAGCGAGCTCTTCGTGCAGGTGAAACAATGGGCGAACAGGGCGCAGCCGCGAACGGGTCCGTTGGGGAGATCCAGCGTTCCTGCGAGGGCGTGACCGCCCTCACCCTGGAAGTCGAAGCGTCGAGATTGCATGTCCGTTTCTCGCTTCAAGTTGAATGGCGCAACCTGTGCCTGTCGGCACGCCCCTTCGCTGACGGCGCGTCTCGACGAGCGCGATCAGGTCATCGACAACAAACGTCTTCCTGGCCATCTTCAGCCCGGCCTCTTCGAAATATTTCTCGGGGTGACGATCGAAGCTCGCGCCA
>JABFXK010000110.1 GCA_013361785.1 Sphingomonas sp. | reverse complement strand
TCTCGGCCTCGGCTATGGCGACGCCATTTACGTCGATGGCGCAACGGCCGACGCCGCACGCGGCCAGGTCGCGGCAATCGCCGGCCAGTATGGGATGGGCGTCTCTGCGGGCGCTCCGGTGACCGTTGGCGCAGTCGCGCCGGGTGCGGTCCGGGTGGTCGTCAGCCGCCGCCGCGCGCTGGTTCCGAACTGCCCGAACTGGAGCAAGGTTTCGCAGCCCAACTACTACAACCAGAACATGTCGAACTTCGGCTGCAGCGTGAACTCGAACATCGCCGCGATGGTCGCCAACCCCGAGGACCTGATCCACGGGCGCGAGGGTGCCGGCATCGGCGATGTTCGCACCGCGGCAAAGGCAGTCATCCTGTATCGCTCGACGCCGCCGACCGGCAGCAAGGGCCTGCAGTCCATTAGTACGAAGGGCAACTAGAGATGAACGCTCCGTTCCAGGCTCGCGCGGGACTTCGCGATCCGTTCACCGCATTCGTCTGCGACGATGCGACGGCGGACATGCTTCGGCCGGTCGCGGTCGAGCACGGTTGGTCCCCCGAAAAGGTCAACAAGGGCGGCCTGCGCAACGCCGTCCAGTCGCTCTCCGTCTCGGCAAGCCCGAACATTCTGTTCGTGGATCTCAGCGAATCGGCCGACCCGCTCAACGACATCAATGCCCTCGCGGAAGTCTGCGAGCCCGGTACGATCGTCATCGCGGCCGGAACCGTCAACGACGTCCGCCTGTATCGCGACCTCGTCGCCAGCGGCATTCACGATTATCTGCTGAAGCCCTTCACGGTTGACCAGCTGCGCGACACATTTGCCCATGCGCAAATGATCCTGTCGGGTCCGCGCGGTGAGGCCCAGGCCGACAAGCCGCATGTCATGGCGGCCGTGATCGGCGTCCGCGGCGGTGTCGGAGCGTCGACGCTGGCCACTTCGCTTGCTTGGCTGCTGGGCGAAAAGGCCCATCGCAGCACGGCATTGCTCGATCTCGACGTGCACTTCGGGACCGGCGCGCTGGCGCTCGACCTTGAGCCCGGCCGCGGTCTTACCGACGCGATTGAGAATCCGAGCCGTATCGACGGCTTGTTCATCGAGCGCGCGATGGTCCGGGCGAACGAGCATCTGTCGGTGCTGTCGGCCGAGGCCCCGATCCACCAGCCGCTGGTCACCGACGGCTCCGCTTTCTTCCAGCTCCAGGAGGAAATGCGGAACGCGTTTGAATCCACCGTGCTCGATCTTCCGCGGCAAATGCTGATTCAGCACCCGCACCTGGTCCACGACGCTCATGTGGCAGTCGTGGTCGCCGAGCTGACGCTCGCGGCCACTCGCGACACGATCCGGGTTCTCGCGTGGCTCAAATCGAATGCGCCGCAGACGAAGGTCATCGTGGTCGCCAACGGCGTCCCCTCCGGCGGAGCGCTGGAGATCAGCCGCAAGGACTTCGAGCAGTCGATCGAGCGCGCGGTCGACATCGTCTTTCCGTTCGACGGGAAGATCGCCGCGCAGGCCGCGAAGCTTGGCAAGCCGATGGCGGAAGTCGCGACCGGCAAGCTCGCAGGCCCGTTCAGCAGCCTTTCGAACATGGTGCTAAGCCACGCGAGCGACGAAGGCGCAGCAGCGGCCGAGGCGAAGGCGCCTGCCGCGGCCAAGTCGCTGGTCAATAATCTAAAGTCGATGCTGTCGAAGCCCAAGGAAAAGGCGGCGGCATAACCGGTCTGCACGGCGCGGGATCGCGCCGGGCGAAGAGTTGAGAGGCGAAGGCAAGAATGCTCTTGTGGCTACTCCTGATCGGCGGCGTCGGAGCCCTCGGGCTCGCCTTCATGGCGATCCGCGGACCCTCTGCAGGCAAATCGCTCAAGCGGCGCATGGAGCTCATCAAGGAGCGCCATGGCGACGTCATTGCCGGCAACGCCCAGGCGCAGATCCGAAAGCTTTTCGCCGAGCGCGCTAGCCGGTGGGAAGGCTATGCCTCGACCCTGATCCCGAAGCCGGCGCTGCTGCGCAAGCGCCTGGAGATGACGGGAAAGGACATCACGCTCGGCAAATACGCGATGGTCTGTCTTGGCGTGGTTGCGTTCGTGACCGCCGCACTGGCGTTCCGCGGAGCGCCGATCATCCTGTCGCTTCTGCTCGGCCTGTTCTTCGGAATCGGCGGACCGCATTTCGTGATCGGACGGCTGATCAAGCGCCGGATCGTCAAATTCAACACCAACTTCCCTGACGCGATCGAGCTGATGGTTCGCGGCCTTCGTTCTGGTCTCCCGATCACCGAAACGCTCACAATCGTCGCTGGCGAAATCAGCGGCCCGGTGGGTGTCGAGTTCCGGATCGTCGCCGACAAGATGAAGATCGGCCGGACGATGGAAGCCGCACTCCAGGAGACCGCCGACCGCCTTGGAACGCCGGAGTTCCAGTTCTTCGTGATCACGCTCGCGATCCAGCGGGAGACCGGCGGCAATCTCGCCGAGACGCTGTCGAACCTCGCGGACGTGCTTCGCAAGCGCGCTCAGATGAAGCTCAAGATCCGCGCCATGAGCTCGGAATCCAAGGCTTCGGCCTACATTGTCGGCGCGCTGCCGTTCATCGTCTTCGGCCTCGTCTACATGATGAACCCGAAATACATGGGCGGCTTCTTTACCGACCAGCGGCTGATGGTCGCCGGTATCGGAAGCATGGTTTGGATGGGCATCGGGGCCGGAATCATGGCCAAGATGGTCAGTTTCGAGATCTGACGGGGAAGCGATAGCCATGCAGCAGGCCCCGACCGGCCCCCACATTCTCGGCTTCGACGTCATCTGGATTGCGACGATGCTCAGCGCCGTCGCGACCTTCGCCGTCATGCTCGCGATCTATGCGGCGACGACGGTCAAGGATCCGATGGCTCGCCGAGTGAAAGCGCTGAACGAGCGCCGCGAGCAGCTGAAGGCTGGCATCGTCGCTTCGACCAACAAGCGAAAGAAGCTGACCAATCGCAACCAGGCGGCGGATCGCGTCCGCGGCATCCTGACGCAGTTCAAGATGCTTCAGGACGACCAGCTGAAGAAGACGCAGACGAAGCTGATGCAGGCTGGCATCCGCACCAAGGACCTCGCCTTCTTCATCATCTTCGCGCGGTTCGTCCTG
The DNA here is from genome assembly GCA_013361785.1 of Sphingomonas sp. Taxonomy (GTDB): domain Bacteria; phylum Pseudomonadota; class Alphaproteobacteria; order Sphingomonadales; family Sphingomonadaceae; genus Sphingomicrobium. The sequence goes on along the minus strand of JABFXK010000110.1, from coordinate 6,542 downwards.
CCGGTGGTGATCGGAATCGCCGCCGTCGTCGCGCTCTACGTGATGGGCATGTTCCCGCAATGGTCGGCGCTGCGCCGCTACATCACGGTCGCGGGCCTGCTGGTCGGCAGCTATAAGGCGCCGGACATCTGGCTGAAGAACAAGGTCACCAAGCGCAGCCACGCGATCCGCAAGGGCCTGCCGGACGCGCTCGACCTGCTCGTGATCTGCGCGGAAGCCGGCCTGACCGTCGACGCCGCGTTCGGCCGCGTGTCGAGGGAGCTCGGCAAGGCCTATCCCGAGCTCGGTGACGAATTCGGTCTAACGGCGATCGAGCTCGGCTTTTTGAACGAGCGTCGCCAGGCTTTCGAGAACCTGGCCCAGCGCGTCGACCTCGAGGCGGTGCGCGGCGTGGTCACGACCATGATCCAGACGGAGAAATATGGCACTCCGCTCGCCTCGGCGCTCCGCGTGCTGTCGGCCGAGTTCCGGCACCAGCGCATGATGCGCGCCGAGGAAAAGGCCGCCCGCCTGCCGGCGATCATGACCGTGCCGCTCATCCTGTTCATTTTGCCGACCCTGTTCGTCGTCATTCTGGGTCCGGCGAGCTGCTCGATCAACGACAGCTTCCTCCACAGCTAAGCCAATACGGAACGGGAGCCTGCGCCCAAGCGTAATGGGCGCAGCTCGACCGCTGTTGGGGAAGCGCAATGAACATCACCTCCGACCCGAACCTGTGGGCGATCTGCATCCTCGTCTTCATTCTGGGGCTGCTGATCGGAGTCTTCCTGACCGCCGGTGGGCGGCGCAAATGGAAGACCCGCTACAAGAGCGAGGTCGATCGCCGAGAAGCGCTCGAGCGCGAGCACGCGGATCGCGAGAAGGAATGGCGCGAACGCGACAGCCTGCGCGGCGCCGCGGCGAGAGACCGCGATCGCGACGACCGGCCGCTGTAACTAGCCCTCGAGTTTCGAGAAATCGGCGACCCGGTTCACCTCATCGCGGAAGCGCATCAGCAGATTGAGGCGGCGCTCGCGTTTTTGCGCGTCAAGGTCGTTCACCGTCACATGGTCGAAGAAGTCGTCGATCGGCTTTCGAAGCGATGCGAGCGCGGCCATCGCTGCGGTGAAGTCCTCGCGCTCGAGGGCGGCGGAGGCTTGCGGTTCCGACGCTTCCAGCGAGTCGATGAGCGCCCGCTCTTCAGGCTCGAGCTCACCGCCCCCGGTTGAGCGCGTGCCCTCCCATTTCTCCTTTTTGAGGATGTTCGCGGCGCGCTTGTAGGCGGTGAGGAGGTCGGCGCCCTCGCCCGTTTCCACGAACATCTGCAGCGCATTCACTCGGGCAAGCAGGCGGACCAAGTCGTCCTCTCCGCCGAGCGAGAACACCGCATCAATCAGGTCGTGCCGAACCCCCGCCTCGCGCTGCTGGACCTTGAGGCGGTCGGCGAAGAAGTCGATCAGCTCGTCCGCGGTGCGATCGAGTCGATGCGCCGCCTCACTATCCTTTGACTGTCCGGCGCGGTTCGCGAGCGCGCCGCGAAGCACCTCGGTCAGGCGAAGCCTGAGGCCATTTGCAAGGATGATATCGATCGACGCGATCGCTGCGCGGCGAAGCGCAAACGGATCCTTCGAGCCAGTCGGCTTTTGTCCGACGCTGAAGAAAGCAGAAACGGAATCGATCTTGTCGGCAAGAGCGACTGCGGCCGATACCGGCTCGGACGGTGTGCCGTAATGATCTCGGATCGCTTCGGCGACAGCCCTGGGCTCACCCTGCGCCTCGGCGAGATAGCCGCCGATCACACCCTGGAGCTCCGGAAACTCGCCGACCATGCCGGTGACGAGGTCGGCCTTCGCCAGCCGCGCTGCGCGTTCGACCTGGTCAGCGTCGGCTTCAATTACGCCGCTTTCCACCAGCCATCTAGCGAGCTTGGTGACGCGCTCGACCTTGTCGGCGACGGTGCCGAGCTTCTCGTGGAAGACGATTCCGTCGAGCTTCTTCGCCTGTTCCTCGAGGGGCACCTTGAGGTCCTGCTCCCAGAAGAAGCGGGCGTCGGCGAGGCGGGCGGCGAGGACCCTTCGATTGCCTTCGACGATCGCGGCGCCGCCGTCCTTCGCGGCGACATTGGCGACGCAGACGAAGGCCGGTGCAAGCAGTCCCTCGTCATTCGTGCAGGCGAAATATTTCTGGTTCGTCCGCATGGTGAGCACGATCACCTCGCGCGGCACGTCGAGGAATTCGGGATCGAACTCACCGAGCAGCGGCACCGGCCATTCGGTGAGGCCGGCATTCTCGACCACCAGTCCTTCGTCGGGGAGCAGCGTCAGCCCCGACTTCGCCGCGGCGGCTGCAGCGCCTTCTCGGATGATCCGCTCGCGTTCCTCCTGGTCGACGATGACATGGCAGGCGCGGAGCTTCTCGGCATAATCAGAGGCGCCGCCGACAGTGATCGCGCCCGGGTGATGGAAGCGGTGGCCGACGGTGGTCGCGTCCGAGGCGATTCCGTCGACTTCGACCGGGACGATCTCCTCGCCGAGCATGGCGACGATGCCGTGCAGCGGCCGCACCCAGCGCAGCGAGCCCGACCCCCAGCGCATCGACTTGGGCCAGGGGAAATCGGCGACGATCCGCCTGACAGCCTCGCCGAGAATCTCGCGCGCCACCCTGCCCTTCCGCTCGACAATCGCGAAATAGACGCCGTCGCGTTCCTCGAGCTGCTCGCGCGTGAGGCCGGTCTTGCGGAGGAATCCGTCAAGTGCCTGCGCAGGGGCTGAGGTGCGCGGCCCTTTGATCTCCTCGCGCTTGGCTGCAGTGGCATCAGCGACATCGCGGGCAATGAGCACCAGTCGGCGCGGCGTCGAATATGTGTCGATCGGTCCGGTCGCCAGCGCCGCCTCTTCGGTGCACTCGGCGAACAGCCGCGCGAGCTCATTACGCGCGTTCGCCTGCATCCGCGCAGGGATTTCTTCTGACCGCAGTTCGAGCAGGAAGTCGGCCATCAGGCGCTACGCTCCAGCCAGGCGCCGCACGCGGCTTTCGCGAGATCCCGGACGCGGCCGATATAGGCCTGGCGCTCGGCGACGCTGATCACGCCTCGGGCCTGGAGCGTGTTGAACAGGTGGCTCGCCTTGATTGCCTGCTCGTAGGCGGGGATCGGCAGCTTGGCTTCAAGGCAGCGCTCGCACTCGGCCGCAGCTTTGCGGAAGAGGTCGAACAAGGCGTCCGTATCGGCGACCTCGAAATTATACGCCGACATCTCGCGCTCGTTCTCGAGAAATACATCGCCGTAGCGGACGCCGGACTCATTGAATCTCAGGTCGAAGACATTGTCGACGCCCTGGATATACATCGCCAGCCGCTCGAGCCCGTAGGTGAGCTCGCCGGTGACCGGACGGCATTCGAAGCCGCCGACCTGCTGGAAATAAGTGAACTGGGTCACTTCCATTCCGTCGCACCACACTTCCCAGCCTAAGCCCCACGCGCCGAGTGTCGGGCTCTCCCAATCGTCCTCGACGAAGCGGATGTCGTGCTTCAACGGATCGATGCCGATCTCGACGAGGCTTCCGAGGTAGAGGTCCTGAAGGTTCTCGGGACTGGGCTTCAGCACCACCTGGTACTGGTAATAATGGCCGAGCCGGTTCGGGTTCTCGCCATAGCGGCCGTCGGTCGGCCGGCGGCACGGCTGGACATAGGCCGCTTTCCATGGGTCAGGCCCGAGCGAGCGAAGCACCGTCGCAGGGTGGAAAGTCCCCGCCCCCATCTCCATGTCGTACGGCTGGAGGATGACGCAGCCTTGCGCGCCCCAGTAACGGTGAAGCGTAAGGATCAGGTCCTGGAAGCTCAGGCTCAAGCGAATGCCCCGGTCACGAAAGTCCAGCGGGCTTTGGCCGATGGTGTCGAACGGGGCAAGTGGAGGTTCAGATTGCGGCAGTTAGTCGGGCGTGCGAACGCCTCATCGAAAGGCTTTTGAATTCATGCTGAAATCTCTCTTCCGGCGGGCGTTCGCTGCGTTCGGCCTTGCCTCTCTTCTCATCGGCTCTCCGGTTGCGGCGCGAACTCCGAAAAGCGCGCAACCCGCCCTGTGGGAAGTTTCTGACGCGGACACGACGATCTACCTGTTCGGCACGATCCACCTTCTCCCCGAGCATCTGCAATGGCGCACCGCCAAGTTCGATGAGGCGCTGAACAGCTCGCAGCAGCTCGTCGTGGAAACCATCGTCGACCAGCAGCATCCCGAGAGCGTTCAGGCCGCTGAGTTCAGCCTCGGATTCCAGAAGGGCCTTCCTCCGATCGCGCAGCGTGTGCCCGCGGGGAAGGTGCCGCAGCTGCGCGCGGCGATCGCCAAGACGGGCATTCCCGAAGCCTATTTCGACCAGATGAAGACCTGGCTCGCGGCAATCCAGCTGCTTGGAGTCCAGTTCCGGACCATGGGCCTAACGGGGAGCGATGGCCCCGAGGAGATCCTTCGCCAGCAGTTCCTGTCGGAGAAGAAGCCGATCGGCCAGCTCGAAACCAACTCGGAGCAGTTCGGATACTTCGATAGACTACCGGAGAAGGCGCAGCGGACGCTGCTCGACGGAGCCATCGAGCCACAGACCGGCATGGACAAGGAATATAACGGCATGCTCGCGTCCTGGTCGCGCGGCGATGTCAAGGAAATCGCGAGCACCTTCAACCACGATCTCGCAGACTCGCCCGACCTCAAGCAGTCGCTTCTGGAGCAGCGAAACGCCAATTGGGCGAAGTGGATCGAGCAGCGCCTGGGGCAGCCCGGAACGATCATGGTCGCGGTCGGCGCAGGTCATCTGGCGGGCAGTGATTCGGTCGTCGCGCGGCTTCAGAAGGACGGCTATCGCGTCCGCCGCCTTCAGTAGCCCGGCACCTGTCCGGCTAATCGGTCCATCTGTCGAGAAAAGTTCACCGTTCGCGGATTTTCCTAGACATTTGTTAACAGGTCGGTGAGCATGTTCGGGAAGGTATCGGGCTGGGGGGTCTGATGCACGAAGTGGATGAAAAGCGGGCGTTTTCCCGCCACGGTTAAGTTGTGCCTGTAGCCCCTTCGGCTGATTTCTCCTGCCAGTCCATTCGCCTCGGGAGGGTGATGGATGGTCAACTTGCTCGCCGCTGCTGCGCTTGCCGCCGCAACGCCTGCCGCCGCTCCTGCTCAGCCGGTGTCCGAACCTGCGATGTTCGTCGTCCACGATGCCGACACGACTATCTATCTTTTCGGCACGTTCCACGCGCTCGACGGTGACGAGCAGTGGTTCGACGGCGGGATCAGGAATGCATTCGAGCGTTCGAATGAGCTGGTGCTCGAGACCTTGCTCCCGGAGGGACCCAACGCTGGGCAGCAGCTGAGGCGGGAAGAGCCGCCGTCGCATCCGTCGGGTTCGTTCCTGGCCACGACACGGATAGCGATCAGCGCCAGCCGTTCGCAGGGCATGCAGCTCGAAAACGGTGCCGACACCGTGCTTCGCCACGTCGCCGAAGCCGAAGGGAAAGAAGTCGAACAGCTCGAAACGCTTCAGTTCCAGCTCAATATGTTCAACCATCTCACGACAGCGTCGCCGCCGCGGAACGCGAGGGCCGGACAAGCGGTCCAGCAGGAACCGGTCGAAGACCTGTCCGAGACGATGGTCGAAATGCAGGCGGCGTGGAAACGCGGAGACCAGAAGGTGTTCACGCGAATGCTCGATCAGCTCGACGATGGCTCGCCCGACACCTACCGAATGATGTTCACCGAGCGGAACGCGCGTTGGGCCGACTGGATTGCGGCTCGGCTGCAGACGCCCGGAACGGTATTCGTCGCCGTCGGCGCCGGCCACCTTGCAGGCAAGGACAGCGTCCTTGTTCGCCTCGCTGAAAAAGGCATCGCCTCTCAGCGCGTTTACTGACGCGAAACTTGCTTTTCCGGCTGTCGTCCCTTAGGGCGCCCGCTCCCGGCCATGGTCATCCCTGGAGGCGTGGCGCGGGGTTTTTACGAACGGAGCATAGCCAAATGAGCGAACAGCTGACGCTGCCCGCCGAGGCGCGCGACCGGGCTGGCAAGGGAGCCTCCCGTGCACTGCGCCGCGAAGGCCGGGTACCCGCCGTAGTGTACGGCGAAAAACAAGAGCCCTTGTCGATCCACGTCGAAGAGAAGCTGCTGTCGAAGATGCTTTCGACCGGCCACTTCATGAACACCGTCGTGATGGTCGACTTCCAGGGCAAGCCGCAGCGCACGCTGCCGAAGGCCGTCGACTTCCATCCGGTCACGAGCCGGCCGATCCATGTCGATTTCCTGCGTATTTCGGAGCACACCAAGGTCCACGTCGGAGTTCCGATGAGATTCGACAACGAGGAAGAATCGCCGGGCCTCAAAAAGGGAGGCGTGCTCAACGTTGTCGTTCACGAGCTGGAGGTCGTCTGTGATGCCGCGAGCATCCCGAACGAGATCCACATCTCGCTCGACGGGCTTGAGATCGGCGATTCGATCCACATCAGCCAGGTCAAGCTGCCTGACGGTGTTGAGCCTGCGAACAAGGACGAGGACTTCACCGTCGCGACGATTGTCGCACCATCCGCGA
>JABFXK010000060.1 GCA_013361785.1 Sphingomonas sp. | reverse complement strand
GATGAGGATCTCGGTCCCGGGAAAACGCTCCTGGAGCCGCTCCTCGACGCGGTCGAGGCGGTCGTGCGCCTCCTTGACGGTCCAGTCGGCAGGAACCCAGACGTGGAACTGGACGAACCGCAGCGTCCCGCTCTTGCGCGTGCGGCAGTCGTGCAAGCCTGCGAGCTCGGGATATTCCGCGGCGGCGGCGAGGAATGCCTGCCGCTCTTTTTCCGGCCATTCGCGGTCCATCAGCTGGTTCACCGCTTCGCGTGACGCGCGGTAGGCACCCCACAGCAGCCATGATGCGATCGCAATTCCAAACAAGGCATCAGCACCAGCGACGTGCAGCGCCTGCTCGAGCACCAGCGCTACGATCACCGCGCCGTTGAGCATCAGATCGGACTTGTAGTGAACGTTGTCGGTCTTGATCGCGACCGATCCAGTGCGCTCGATTACGCGCCGCTGATAGGAGAGCAGAACGAAGGTGAAGACGATCGCAAGCAGCGAAACGGCGATACCGTCGCCCATCGCCTCTGTTTGTGCGCCGTTGATTAGCCGGTCACCGGCGCGCCAGGCGATTCCGATCGCTGAAACGGTGATCAGGACCACCTGCGCCAGCGCTACGAGTGCTTCCGCCTTGCCATGGCCGAAGCGGTGGTCGGTGTCCGCGGGAATGGCCGCGATGCGGACTCCAACCAGGGTCGTCAGGCTCGCAATCACGTCGAGCGCCGTGTCGGCAAGCGAGCCGAGCATCGCGGTCGAGCCCGTTTGATAGGCTGCCCAGGCCTTGGCGACGAGGAGCACCGTCGCGAGCGCAACGCTGGCGAGCGCCGCACGCGTCGAGTGGACCGAATGCTCCGCTGCGACCTTCGCAGTCGTCATGGGTAAAGTAGCCCTTCGGTCCAGCGATCTCCGTCGCGGGTGAAGAGCCGCCGCTCGTGGAGCCGGTGCTCGCGGGCGGTCCAGAATTCGATATGATCGGGCACCACGCGGTAGCCGCCCCAGGTCGATGGGCGCGGAACATCCCTGCCCCCGAACCGACGCTTGGCCTCTTCGAAACGCTGTTCAAAGGTCGCGCGGCTATCAAGCGGGCGGGACTGATCCGATGCCCAGGCGCCGAGCTGCGAATCCCGTGCCCGGCTGGCGAAATAGACGTCCGCCTCCGCGTCGGAGGCACGACCGATCGACCCTTCGATCCGAACCTGCCGACACAGCGACTTCCAATGGAAGAGCAGCGCCGCTTGCGGGTTCTCGCGCAGATCCTCGCCCTTCGCGCTTCCTTCGTGCGTGTAGAAGGTGAATCCTTCCGGTCCGTGCGCCTTCAGAAGCACCATCCTGACCGAAGGCTGACCATCGGTGCCGGCTGTCGCAACAGCCATCGCTTCAGGTTCGTTCGGCTCGTTTGCACGCGCCTCCGCGAACCATTCGTCGAAGAGCGCAAAAGGGTCGGTGGCCATGCTCGCGGCCTTAGGCTTGGCCTTGCGCGCACCGCAACCCATCTGGTCAGGCCGGGACTGTTACGGCATGGGAGGACAATGGCACTCGACCTCTACCAGCGCTTGGGACTGAAGCGGGGCGCGAGCGAGGCGGAGATCAAGAAGGCCTATCGCAGCCTCGCCAAGCAGCTTCATCCCGATCGGAACAAGGACAATCCGAACGCTGCAAAGCGCTTCGCCGAGGTGACCCACGCCTATGACATGCTGTCCGACAAGGACAAACGCGCCCGTTACGACCGCGGCGAGATCGACGAGGAGGGTAATCCCAAGATGCCGTTCGGCGGCGGCTTCGGCGGCTATTCCGGCGGTTTCCGTCAGCGGGGTCGGGCAGCGCAGAAGGGCGCCGACGTCGCCTACCGCCTCAAGATTGCGTTCGAGGATGCCGTCGCCCTGAAGCCACAGCGCATCACGCTGGCCGACGGGAAGACGATCGATCTGAAGCTGCCCCAGGGCCTCGAGGACGGCACGAAAATCCGGCTCGCGGGCAAGGGTCAGGAAGGGCCGGGCGGCCGGGGCGATGCGATCGTCACCATCGAGATCGCGCCGCACCGCTTTTACAGGCGAGACGGGACCAACATTCGTCTGGAACTGCCGGTCACGCTTAAGGAGGCGGTGCTCGGCGCGAAGGTGAAGGTGCCGACTGCCGAAGGGGCGGTGATGCTGACGATCCCCAAGGGGACGACTTCGGGCAAGGTCCTACGCCTCAAGGGCCGCGGCTTCGTCGCCAAGGACGGCACGCGCGGCGACCAGCTGGTGACTGTCGAGGTCGATGTCCCGGCCGACGACGCCGACCTGCAACGCTTCGCCCAAGAGTGGAGCGGAGGTGGCAATCCACGGGCTTCGTTAGGCGTGTAGTACGGGCCTAGTGCGCGAAGTCTCCCCCCAGTCGCCGGAAGCACGCCGCAAGCGCCTCGCGAGCATGCGCGCGGCTTTCGGCACGGAGGTCGAGGAGAAGCTCAAGCCCCGACTGACCGCATGGGAAGTGGTCAAGCGCATCGCCGTCGGCGTCTATAACGACGGCTTCATCCACGCCGGCAATCTTGCCTACCTCTCGATCGTCGCGCTGTTCCCGTTCTTCATCGTGGCC
>JABFXK010000199.1 GCA_013361785.1 Sphingomonas sp. | reverse complement strand
ATATCCGGTCGAGATCCCGGGAATCTCCTACCTCCAGTTCCTGCGCGAAAGCCTCAATTCGCAGCGCCGCGCGCGCGGCGAAGACGAGCTATCCGCCGGCGAGTTCATCAAGCTCGCGCGCGAGCAGGCGAAGCTGCTCGGCATGGACGCCGAGATGCTGAAGCGCCCGGTCAACGTCGGTTTCTCCGGCGGCGAGAAGAAGCGCGCGGAGATGGTGCAGATGGGCATCCTCGGGCCCAAGTTCGCGATCCTCGACGAGACCGACAGCGGCCTCGACATCGACGCGCTGCGCGTTGTTGGGGAAGGCATCAACCGCATCATGCGCGCACCCGACAAGGGCGTGCTGCTGATCACGCATTACGAGCGGCTGCTCGAGCATGTCCGCCCCGACCGGGTCCACGTGCTCCAGGCCGGCCGCATCACCCGCTCCGGCGACATCGAGCTCGCCCGCGAGCTCGAGAGCACCGGCTATGCGGAGGTGGTTGCGTGACCGCGCCTTTCCCCACCCACAAGCAGGAGGAATGGCGCTACGCCGACCTCGACGCGCTGAAGCCCGTGTGGGAGCAGCTCGCCGAGCCGGTAACGCTGACGGTCGGGGCAGGCGAACAAGTCGAAGAAATTTGGCTGCCGGGCGGCGACGATGTGCAGCTCCGTCGCGTCCAGCTGGCGCTTGGCGAAGGCGCGAAGGCCGGCATTTTCGCACTCAACACGGCACCCCTTTACGGCCGCATCGAGCTTGAGGTCAGCCTCGAAGAAGGCGCCGAATTCGAGTTGTTCGCCGCGAACATCGGCACCGGCCTTTCGACCAACGAGATCGTCACCAACGTCAGGCACATCGGCGTCGGGGGCCGCTCGCGGCAGGTCGTCCGCTCGGTGCTCAACGGCAAGGCGGTCGGCTCGTATCTCGGCAAGGTTGAGGTCGCCCGCGGAGCACAGAAGACCGATGCGGAACAGTCGGTCAAGGCGATGCTGCTCGACCGCGGCGCGACCGCGAACTGCAAGCCCGAGCTCGAGATTTTCGCCGACGACGTGAAATGCGCCCACGGCGCAAGCGTCGGTGAGCTCGATGCGATGCAGCTTTTTTACGCCGAAAGCCGCGGCATGGACCCGGCAAGCGCACGCGCGCTGCTGCTGGAAGGCTTCGTCATGGGCCTGTGGGACGGCGCGTCGGACGGCGAGGCGATCAGCGAAGCCGCGCGCGAGGCGCTGCGGAGGGTCGTGTGAACGCACCCGCTCGCATCAACTCGGCGCTGAACGTCCGTGACCAGTTCCCGGCACTGGGCAACTGGCATTACCTCGACAGCGCGGCGACCGCGCAGAAGCCGCAGGCGGTGATCGACGCGATCACCGGCGCTTATTCGCGCGACTACGCCACCGTGCATCGTGGCGTTTACGAGCGCTCCGCCTCCATGACCGACGCTTACGAGCGCTCCCGCGCCGCGGCCTCAAAGCTGGTCGGTGGGCAGCCGAACGAGCTCGTCTTCACCCGCGGCGCGACGGAGGCGATCAACCTCGTCGCGCGCACGCTTCCGAAAGACGGCCGCAGCCGCGTCCTGCTCTCCCAGCTCGAGCACCACAGCAACATCGTTCCGTGGCAGCTCGCCGGCTTCGAAGCGGATGTCGTGCCGCTCACACCCGATGGGCAGATCGATCTCGACGCCGCCGAAGCGATGCTGACCGAGGAACATTGTATTGTAGGATTTGCCCACGTATCCAATGTTCTCGGCTCGATCCTCGACGCTGAGCGCGCGGCCGACATCGCTCACTCGAAAGGCGCGCTGCTTTTGCTCGACGGGTGCCAGGCGGTGCCGCGCACGAGCGTGAACATTGGGAAGATTGGCGCCGATTTCTACGCCTTCTCTGCGCACAAGCTCTATGGGCCGACAGGCATCGGCTGCCTGTGGGGGCGCGCCGAGCTGCTTGCGTCCATGCCGCCGTGGCAGGGCGGCGGAGCGATGATTGAGAAGGTCACGTTCGAGGAGTCGACCTACCTCGATCCGCCGGCGCGGTTCGAGGCCGGCACGCCGCACATCGTCGGCGCGATCGGCCTGCACGCGGCGGTGGACTGGGTCGAGAGCCTGAGTCTCGAAGCGATCCACGCCCACGAATGCGCGCTGGTCGCGCAGACCCGCGACGCACTTCGCGGCATCGATGGCGTCACCGTCTACGGGCCCGACGACAGCGCCGGGATCGTCAGCTTCAACGTCGACGGGGTGCATCCGCACGACACCGCCACCATATTGGACGATGCGGGTGTCGCGGTCCGCGCCGGCCACCATTGCGCCCAGCCGCTGATGCGCTGGCTCGGCGTCGAGGCGACCGCGCGCGCAAGCTTCGCCGCGCACAGCGACAGCTCCGACATCGACGCGCTGGTGAAGGGCATAGAGCAGGTGAAGCGGGTGTTCGCGTGAACGAGGAACGCAAGATCGAGACCGAGGAGGTCGAAGCTGTGTCCCCGCCGCCCCGTGCGCGGGTGCCCGACAGCGTCGCTCGCAAGCGCGACTATCTCTCGGGCTTCCTCGCCGGCGAGAAAGAGGAGGCGCCCAGCGGCGGTGCCGGGAGCGATCTCCAGGCGGCGGTCGTGGAGGTGTTGAAGTCGGTCTACGACCCGGAAATCCCCGTCGACATCTACGAGCTCGGCCTCATTTACGACGTCGACATCAGCGAGGACGGCGACGCGACGATCACGATGACGTTGACCACGCCGCACTGCCCGGTAGCCGAATCGCTTCCGAACGAAGTTGAACTTCGGGTGCTGTCAGTGCCGGGAATTCGCGATGCGGTGGTCAACCTGGTCTGGGACCCGCCATGGGATCCGTCGAAGATGAGCGACGAGGCGCGGCTCGAACTGGGAATGCTATGAACAAGGAATCGAAATTGCGCGCGCGCCCTGCCGCGATCGTCCTTACGCCGGCGGCGGAAGCCCGGATCGCCGATCTGATGAGCCGCGCCCCCGAGGGTACGATCGGCGTGAAGCTCTCGACTCCGCGCCGCGGCTGCTCGGGCCTCGCTTACTCCGTCGACTATGTCAGCGACGAACAGCCGTTCGACGAAAAGATCGAAACGCCCGCCGGCAACTTCTACGTCGACGGCGCATCGGTGCTTTACCTGATCGGATCGACGATGGACTGGCGCGAAGATGATTTCGCCGCCGGCTTCGTGTTCGACAACCCTAACGCCAAAGGCGCCTGCGGCTGCGGCGAGAGCTTCACCGTGTGAGCGGAGGAACAATGGAAGAGATAAGCGGCCAAACCTTCAACGGCCCGGAATTGATCGAAACCGACGGCAAGAGCTTTATCGATTGTACGTTCAATTCGGCGGTGCTGGTCTATCGAGGCGGTGAGCATCCGATTTTCGACCGCTGCACCTTCGGCGGGAACTCAAGCTGGCGCTTTCTCGGGCCAGCCTTGAAGACGATCCAGTTCCTGCAGAGGATTGCCAATGATCCGAGCGGCGAACAGTTTATCGGCGACCTTTTCCAGAAGGGCAAAATCTTCGCCGACGAGGACGCGGAACGGCAGCCTTCACTCTGATCGACAATCGACGAACAGCGATGGGGCAAACCGAAGTGCTTCAGTCCATCGCCATGGCGTGATACTAGGCAAAACGCACAGGAGGTGAGCCATGCGCGTTGCAGCCGCCTTGTTCGTCGTTTCCGTCTTAGCGCCTGTCACTGCTTCTGTCGCCGCGCCGGTTGAAAGCGCGCGCGCCACCGGCTCGAGTTCAGCGTCCCATTGCCCACGGACCACGAGCTATCTCGCGGACAACATCGGCGTGTATCGCGGCCAGCCGCTGACGCCGAAGAAGCTGACGGAGCTTCCGCCCGCGACGGCATACATGGCGGTGTACCGGCACATCGGCGGCTGTGAAGCGCCGCTCACGATGGCCGGCTACAGGAACCCGCGCCGACCTTAGCTGAGCTGAATCCGGCGGGCCGAAACTGAGGGGGATTTCGGCATGTCACGTGCTTCCAACCTGCTTTTCGCGATCATCTGCTACGCGGTCTTTTTCGCGACCTTCCTTTATCTCGTCGCATTCGTCGGAAACCTGCCGGTACCCCGAACGGTCGATGCGCCAGCTTCGTCGCTTCCACCCGTCACCGCGGCGGTTATCGATGTCGCGCTGATCGCATTGTTTGGGCTCCAGCACAGCATCATGGCGCGACCCGCATTCAAGCGGGCGTGGACCCGCATCGTGCCGCCCGCGGCCGAGCGCAGCGTCTACGTGCTCTTCGCCAGCATCGCTCTCCTGGTAATGTTCTGGTTCTGGCAGCCGATCGGCAAGATGGTTTGGCAGGTCGGACCGGACGATCGCTGGCTCAGCAGCATTCTCTGGCTGCTGTTCTGGGCCGGCTTCGGAATCGTCCTGGTGACAACGTTCCTGATCAACCATTTCGAGCTATTCGGATTGGAGCAGGCCTGGCTGAACCTTCGCGGCAAGGAAGCGGCGGCGCCCGAGCTTCGTCAGCCCCTGTTTTATCGCTGGGTAGCCCACCCGCTGTACGCGGGTTTCTTCCTCGCCTTCTGGGCCACTCCGCACATGACAGTGGGGCACCTGCTGCTCGCGCTCGGACTGTCAGTCTACATGCTCGTCGCGATCCGTTACGAGGAGCACGACCTCACGAACATGTTCGGTGACGAGTATCGCCGCTATCGCTCGGGCGTGGGCATGCTGGTACCGCGGTTCAGGCGGCGGAGCGCATGAGCAAAACCCAGGCTCCGCCGCCCGCCCCTCCCCAAGTCGGAGCTTAGAAAGCGAGGCTGAAGCGCATCGCTGCGCCGACATCGTTCGGCGAATTGGCGATGTGTCCAGGATCGCGGCGATAGAAAAGATTGCCGCCGAGCCAGGCATTGCCGTTCAGCAGGTTGGTGCCGTAGCTGACCTCTCCGTCCACTTCGCGCCCGCTCGGCGTCAACGACATGGTCCTGAACGAGTCCGTCGCCGTCTCTGTCAGATAATCATAGGAGGTCGGCAGCATCATGCCGAAACCGCCATGCTCGACCCGAAGCGGCTGCGCGATCCGGAATGCGAGCCTGTCGCTGCTCCCCAGGAGCCCGAGCTTGGCGATGTCGAACGAATAAGCGTCGGTCTGGAACTTGCCCGCCCCGAAATCGGTCCACCCGCGCCGAGCCGTAAGCGTGCTCGACCACCCGTTGCCGAAATCGTGCCGAGCCTCCGCATCGAGGAACAGCGAGTTCGAGCCGCCGCCGCCAAGCGCATTGCTCATTCGCCCGCCCAGCACGGTATCGGTCTCATTCAAGCGGCTGAGGCCCAGCTGCAGCCAATTGCGTCCGAATCGGTGGTCCACAGCGACGCTCGCCAGGCGGTAGGGCGAACCGCTCGCGCTGGTCTGAACCTCCTGCCACACCGAGCCCGTTTCGCCCGAGACGGTCACGCCGGTGCTTCCGAACTGATGGCGCACGGCCATGCTGCTTCCGCGCCTGGCGAGAAAGCCCGGAGACCCGGTAACGTCATTGGCGACGAGGAACGCGCCCTGGCTCACTCCGGTGAGTCGCCGCTCCATCTCCTTGGCGCCGTCTGCGAAGCCAAACGCGATCGCAGTCTTGTTGTCGATCCGGGCGACCGCGGACCCGGCGATGAGCTGCGATTTACGCCGGTCCTGCGGACCGATATTCATTCCGTCGAGCTCGTAGCCCTGCGCAATATCGTGCCGTTGGCGCACCGTCATTGCGATATTCAGCGGGCCGGCCTTACCGCCTGCGACCTTCACGTCGTTCTGCAGCGAGCGCGACAGCGGATGGTCGACGATCGCGTGGCGGAGGGTGGCCGCGAGATTCATGACATAAGCGCGCTTGTATCCATCGAGGATGATCGCACCCATTGACTTGCCTGCGCCCGCGTCGCCCGCTGCACTAGGAAGATCACCGTTGATGCCTCCCACCGGGATCTTGCTGCCCGCGAGGGAGGTCGCGCCCTTCGGCGCAAAGGCTTTAGCGAGGTCGAGGGCACCATGGCCATAGACACTGTCGACGCCGGGAGCGCCGAGATCGTCGGCGCTGTTGAACAGGATCTGCACGATCTGCTGACCGGTAAGGTTCGGGAACGCTTGCGCGAGAAGCGCGACTGCGCCGCTGATGGTGGGCGCCGAAAAGCTCGTTCCGGACCACAGGAACTGGGCACCGGTCTCGTCCGGCGCGCGGTCGTTCACGCCGACCGCCATGAGATAGAAATTGGCGCCCGTGCCGGCCTGGTCGGAGAAGCTTGCGATCGTCGCGTCGTCTGTGTCCAGAGCGCCCGCGATGATGACCGAGCCCGGGAACTGCTGCGCTGGAGTCAGCGCGAATGGGTCGGGATTGGGAGTGCCGTCATTGCCCGCGGCAATGACGATCACGATTCCCGCACTCACCGCGCGCTGCATCGCTGCGAGCAGCGTTGCGCTTGGTTGTGAACCTCCCAGCGAGAGGTTGATCACTCGCGCCCCTGCCATGCGCGCGGCGTCGACGCCGGAGGCAATGGCCCCGTCCGAGAAGCTGCAGCCCTTGCTCGATGCACAGGTGCCCGGGGTGTCCGCACGTTCGCTGACGATCGTTGCGTTGAAAGCCACACCCAGCGTGTTCTGATTGTTCCGGGCAGCGGCAGCGACGGCGGTCACGGCCGTGCCGTGCCCGCCTTCGTCGGCAAGAACGCCGTTGCCCGCGACGTCTCCGCTGCCAGGGTCGATTCGCCCTGCAAATTCGGACAGGCTGGTGTTCAGCCCGCTATCGACGATGCCGACCTTGATGCCGGCGCCGGTGGCGCCCGCGTTGTACGCGGCGATCGCCTTGGCAGCGACGGCATAGTTCGACGCCTCATATTCCGGAGTGTCGAAGTTTGTCCCAGCGGGCGGCGGTGTAGGCGTCGGAGTCGGAGTCGGCGTGGGCGTGGGGGTTGGAGTCGGAGTCGGAGTCGGACTGGGTGTCGGCGTGGTGATCGGCGGTGGGATCGGCGCAACGCCGCCTCCGCCACCTCCGCCGCCGCCGCAAGCCGAGACGCTGAATGCGAGCACGACCGCGCATGCAGTCGACTCGAAAAACCGCTTAGTCATGATCCAACTCCGCTCAAGCCGTTGAAAGTACACGGCTTCCCGCCCACGATATGGTTACTGAATCCTTTCAATTTGCTTAAGCCGTTGAATTCTCTACGGCTCTCAGGCGCATGCACCCTCGTTTCGAGCACATCCGCGACTGGATTTTCGACCTCGATAATTGCCTCTATCCTGCCTCCACCGGTCTGTTCTCGCTGATCGACGAGCGCATGGGCGCGTACATTCAGCGCCTGCTCGATTGCACTCCCGAGGAAGCCAGGCGGGTTCAAAAGTCGCATTTTCATGAGCATGGCACGACTCTCGCCGGACTGATGAAGGAGCATAACGTCGATCCTCATCATTTCCTGGAAAATGTCCACGACATCGCGCTTGACCAAGTGCAATGCGATAAGCGGCTGGCACGGCTTCTCCCAATGCTTCCCGGCCGCCGCTTCGTGTTCACCAATGGCGATGCTCCTTACGCGCGGCGGGTCCTCGACAGGATCGGGATCGGCGACCATTTCGACGAGCTCCACGACATCCATGCGAGCAGCTATCGGCCAAAACCGGATCCGCGCGGCTATGCCCTCTTGTGCGAGCGCTTCGGGATCGAGCCGGCGCACGCCCTCCTGGCCGACGATATGGCCCAGAACCTTGCCCCTGCAAAAGCGCTGGGGATGACGACGATTTGGGTCGACAATGGCTCGGAACGGGGCAACCACAATTACGACGAAAAGATCGTCGACGAGCGCATCACCGACCTTGGCGAATGGCTCGAATCGATACTGGGGGTCGAGAATGGATGAGCAGCTTCAGGCCGTGATCGAGCGCGCCTGGGAGGACCGCGACAAGGTCGGTCCCGAGACGCGCGGCGAAGTCCGGAGCGCCGTCGACGCCGCGATCACCGCGCTCGATTGTGGCGAAGCGCGAATTGCCACCGGCTCGGGAGGGCAATGGACCGTCCACCAGTGGCTGAAGAAAGCGGTTCTGCTCTCGTTCCGGCTCAACCCGATGGAGGCGATCTCGGGCGGCCCTGGCGGCGCCCACTGGTGGGATAAGGTGGCGTCGAAATTTGCCGGCTGGGGAGAAAAACACTTTGCTGCCGCGGGTTTCCGCGCGGTCCCCGGAGCGATCGTCCGCCGCGGCGCCTTCATCGCGCCGGGCGCGGTGCTGATGCCCAGCTTCGTCAACATCGGCGCTTATGTCGGTGAAGGGACCATGGTCGACACCTGGGCGACAGTCGGAAGCTGTGCTCAGATCGGAAGGAACGTGCATATCTCCGGCGGCGCAGGAATCGGCGGCGTTCTCGAGCCGCTGCAGGCCGGGCCGGTGATTATCGAGGACGAATGCTTCATCGGCGCCCGCTCGGAAGTGGCTGAAGGCGTGGTGGTGGAGCGCGGCAGCGTGCTCTCGATGGGCGTGTTCTTGGGCGCTTCGACCAAGATCGTCGACCGCTCGAGTGGCGAAGTCATCTATGGTCGGGTACCGCCTTATTCGGTTGTCGTCCCCGGCACCCTCCCAGGGAGGAACGGGGCGCCCGCGCTTGCTTGCGCGGTGATCGTCAAGCGCGTGGACGAGCGCACGCGCTCCAAGACCAGCATCAACGAGCTGCTGCGAGACTGATAAGCTGAGCTTATAGGCGGAAGTCGAGCATTTGTTGGCGGCTCACTGCGACGCCGCTTACTTCCGCGCAATGAAGCCGATCGACCCCCATGCATTCGACCGCGAGCACGCGGAAGCGGCACCAGCAGCCGAAGCCTATGCCCACGCCATGATCCGCTCGCAAATGAATGGCAGCGACTGGCTACTCCTGCTCGTCCTCGCGCTGATCTGGGGCGGCGCATTCTTTTTCATCGGCGTCGCGGTCCGTCATGTGCCGCCGCTCACTTACGTCTGGCTTCGGCTGACGATGGGCGCAGCGGGCCTATGGGCCTGGCTTATGATCCGCGGCGAGCGTGTGACGCTGCCGCGGCAGGTCTGGGGCTCGATCCTGCTCCTGGCTCTGCTCAACAATGCGCTTCCATTCGCGCTGTTCGGATGGAGCCAGACGCACATCGCCAGCGGCCTTGCCTCGATCCTCAACGCGACCACTCCGATCTGGGGCGTCGTCGTCGCTCATGTGCTGACCCGCGACGAGCGGCTGAGTCCGCGCAAGCTCGTGGGCGTCCTGCTCGGCTTCGGCGGTGTCGCCGTGATGATCGGCCCGTCACTCCTGACGAGCCTCGGAAGCAGCGCCCTCGCGCAGCTCGCCTGTGTCGCCGCATCGCTGAGCTATGCGCTTGCCGCGGTCTGGGCGCTCCGTTTCAAGCGGCTCGGCATTTCACCCTTTAGCGTCTCCACCGGCCAGCTCTCCGCCGGCGCGCTCGTGATGCTGCCGGTCTCGCTGATTGTCGATCAGCCATGGACACGTGCGATTCCGCCGCTCAGCGCCTGGGCCGCAATTGGTGCGCTTGCGATCCTGTGCACCGCCTTGGGCTATGTCCTCTATTTCCGCCTCATCGACCGCGCAGGGGCGACCAATGCGCTGCTCGTCACCTTACTCGTGCCGCCCGTCGCGATCCTGCTCGGCGGCCTGTTCCTGGGGGAAACGCTGGCGCCTCAGGATTTCGCCGGCCTGGCGCTGATCGCCCTCGGCCTTGGCGCGATCGACGGCCGGCTTCTCACCCTGTTTATCAGGCGCCGCCTTCGGCAAACAGCTTAGCCGCCGCCGGGCAGCCGCTTCCGGTCAA
>JABFXK010000207.1 GCA_013361785.1 Sphingomonas sp. | reverse complement strand
TAGATCTGCTTCTCGAAATCCGCGCCGCGGTTGGGGCTTCCGCGATTGTCGACGTCGAAGATGATGTAGCCCATGTGCACGAGCGCTTCGTCGAGCGGCGACACCCAGCCTTTGCTCACCGTCTGGCTCGTCGGACCGCCGTAATGCTCGAAGAACACCGGGTAACGCCTCCCGGGCTCGAGCGGCGGCGTGATCATCTTCCAGTAGAGCGTCGAGCCGTCCGCGGACTTGATCGTTCCAAACGTCGGCAGACGGTGGCTGGCGAGGTACGGCGCGTAGGGATGGCTCGCGTCGAGCCTGTTCTCCTCGACCCAGGTCAGGCGCTTGCCCGTCTGGTCGGCGAGATAATCCTGCGGAGGCTGGCTTGGCGACGAGCGGCTGATCAGCAGCGACTTTCCGTTCTTGTCCATCGTCGCGCCGTTCGCAAAGGCGGGATCGGTCAGCCGCTGCGGTTCGCCGGGATTGAGATAATCGAGGGAATAGACCTGCGCCGCGAGCGGATCATCCCTGGTTCCGGTGAAGAACAGGCGATGCGAATCCTGGTCGACTCCGGCGAGCTTCTCGACCCCCCAGGGGCCGTTCGTCAGCTGGGTCCAATGAGCGTCGGCATAACGGTAGAGATGCCCGAAACCGTCGCGCTCAGACCACCAGATGAGGCTTCCGTCCTTCAGGAATTTGTAGTCGTCGCTGAGGTTGATCCAGTGGCTGGGCGCGGCCTTTTCGGCGAACAGCAGGCGGCTGTGCCCGGTCGCCGGATCGACCGCGAGCATGTCAAGCTCGGTCTGGCCACGGTCTTCGCGCTGGACATAGAGCATATTTCCGTCCGGCGCCCAGTCGACGCGGGTCAGGTAGATGTCCGGGTTCTTGCCCAGGTCGACCTTTACCTTGTGCGCACCATTGGGGTCCATCACGTAGAGCGCCACAAGGACGTTGTGCGTGCCGGCGGCGGGATAGCGCTGCTGCGTCGTGGTGGTGCCGGTCGCGCCGATTGCGGCACGGGTCAGCACTTCGACCGGGGATTCGTCGAACCGCTCGACCGCGATGCGCGTGTCCTTCGGCGACCACCAGTAACCCGTGTAGCGCGCCATCTCCTCCTGAGCGACGAACTCGGCTTCGCCCCAGTGGACGAGCTTTCCCTCCGCGGGAGTGATCGGCTTCATCGTTCCGCCGACGGGACCTGCCCACAGACGGTTGTCGCGGAGGAAGGACAAATACTTGCCCTTTTCGCTGAGCACGGGGTTGAGCGTCTCGCCCGAACCCGCGCCCTTGATCTGGCGAACGCTTCCGTCGACTCCGACGAGGTAGAGCTTGTCGTCGAGCGGAACGAGGATGGTCCTGTTGTCGGCGGACCAGTCGTAGGCGACGATCCCTTTGAGGCTGACGATGCCCTTGCGCTCGCGCTGCATCTTCTCGGCTTCGGACATCGCTTCGCCGGTGCCGAGCTTTTCGGAATCGACCAACATCGACCAATTGCCGGTGTCGCGGTCGAACAGCCAAAGGTCATAGCGTTCGAGATCGTTAGGCCGGTTGCGCAGCAGCGCGAGGTACCGCCCGTCCTGTGATAGCTTCGGCAATCGCGGGACGGGCCCGTTCAGCGACGGACTGTCGAACACACGTTCGATGGTCAGCGGCGGGGCCTGCCTGGCGCGCATCGCCTGCTGAGCTGCGGGCGAGGCCGTTTGCCCGAACGCGGCAAGCAGGCTCGCTGCGGCGAGCAATCTAAGCAACTTCATCGATGGTCGTCCCCGCGAAACCAAAAAGGGGCGCCCCGGACGGGACGCCCCGATTTGTTAGGGCCGCAATCGCTTTGAGGGCAAGTCCCTCGGATCAGGCCTCGGGCGCGTTCTCCGCGCGCTGCGCCTCGGTTTCGGCGCCCTGCCCGCCCGCGACGTCGCGCTGGATCGTCCGGCGCTCGGCGATTCGCGCCGCCTTGCCGGTGCGGCCGCGCAGGTAATAGAGCTTGGCGCGGCGAACGTCGCCGCGGCGAACGACGTCGATCGAATCGATGATCGGCGAATAGAGCGGGAAGACGCGCTCGACGCCCTCGCCGAAGCTGATCTTGCGAACGGTGAAGCTCGAGCCGACGCCCTTGTTGGCGCGGGCGATGCAGACGCCTTCGAAAGCCTGGACGCGGGTGCGGTCGCCTTCGATCACCTTGACGCCGACGCGAAGCGTGTCGCCGGGGCGGAATTCGGGGACTTGTCTCTCGGCGGTCAGCGCGTCGATCGCTTCGCGCTCGAGGGTCTCGATCAGGTTCATTTCACTCTAGCCTTCGTATCTCGTCGCCGCGCGCCAGAGGGCGGTGCCTGCGATGCGCCCCCGTGGCGCTCGATCAGGTCCGGCCGCCATAGCCGTGTATCTTCGACCGCGCGTTCGTGTCGCCACGCCGCGATCTTCGCATGATCCCCCGACCGCAGCACTTCGGGGATCGTGCGCCCTTCCCATGTCACAGGCCGGGTATAGTGCGGATATTCGAGGAGCCCCTCATCGAAGCTCTCCTCCTCTCCGCTGGAGGCCGCGCCCATTACCCCGGGAAGCAGCCTCACGCAAGCATCGAGGATGACCATCGCCCC
>JABFXK010000271.1 GCA_013361785.1 Sphingomonas sp. | reverse complement strand
GACGCGGCCTCGCCTTCGTCGCGGGCCCAGCATTCGATTGCGTCTCGCCGACCATAAGCCACATCGAGCGACCTGCGGATGTAGCGCTGCGTCGCTTTCGGGAAGCTCGCAAACTCCTTCATCTCCGAGATCAGCATCGCGCCGCTTGCCGGCTGGCTGGTCCGCGTAATCATGAACCCGACTCCTTTTGCCCAGGCGGGATCATGCGGCTGGTATGGTTTCGAGAAACTTAACCACAGTCCCACCCCCCGTTCAGATTGAATCAGAGGGGAGTCACTGCGTCTAGGCAAGAAATTGACCTCAGCCGGGAAAACTGTGGATTGTTGATTTATTGCAACGGCGAGGCGTTTTTGTGACGCTCCCGAAATCTATTCAGGAAATCCGGAGGATGGCGCGGGTTCGTCCGAGCCGCCGGGCTGCGCCGCCGATGGAGGATCCGAGGCATCCATCGATTCATCGCTGCCGACATCGGCTTTCACGTTCGGGTCGTCGGGATTGCGCTTGAGCTCGCGCTCAAGATCGCGCTCGGGCGGCGCCGAATGGACTGCCGGAGGCGCCTTGTCCTTCTTCGCCTCATTCACAGCAGCGTCTCCCTGGCCTACCATTACTCGCGTCTAACGAGCAGGACGCGGAGCGCGTTCCGCAGCGCGACGAGTTTCGACCGGCAGCGGCGGCGCTTCTGCCAACGGGCAGATGGCGGTTTGCCGAATTGGTCTTTTAGGACATGAAGATGACAATGTTCATGTCGCGCGCACCCGTGGTCAGCAGCCGGTTCGACGACTGGCCGCAAGCGGTCAAATCGATTCTGGGATTCTGGTTCTTCTATTTGCTCACCGTCGTCGCGCGGGCATTTCTCGGCCACGATCCGCTGACGGTGCTCGAAAACAAGGCGCTGACGATCTCGGCGGGAGTGGTCCTGACGTTCGCGATCTATGGCGCGATCAAGTTGCTGGCGGGCGGAGCCGGCTTGCGCCGTCAGGCGCTGGTCGCCGGCATCTCTTCATTTGTAGCCGCAGGCGCGCTCGCCGGGTTCCTCATCACCGCGGATCGGTATCAGGACAAACCGCACGACGAATTCCAGTACGTCTCGAAGGAAGGTTTTCAGGTCACCGAGGTCGGCGATCAGACGCGGATCGAGCGCCCCAATGCTCCGCCGCTTGTCGTCAGCTATCCCCATGCGACCGATCTTCCCGCCTACGAGCAGTTCCGGATCGCCGCCGACGCGATGGTCGTGTGGCTGTTCTTCTTCGTCGCGTGGAGTGCCTATTACCTGGCGACCGAGGCGCAGGCGCAGGTGCTCACCGCCCAGCGCCGCGCGGCCGAAGCGGAGACCGCGGCGCAGGCCGCGCAGCTGCAGGCGCTTCGTTACCAGATCAACCCGCACTTCCTGTTCAACACGCTGAATTCGCTTTCCTCGCTGGTGATGACCGGGCGCACCGACCGCGCCGAAGCGATGCTGCTCGCCTTGTCCACGTTCTTCCGGACCAGCCTGTCGCTCGACCCTGGAGCGAATGTGACGCTCGCCGAAGAAATCGACCTTCAGCGTCTCTACTTGGACATCGAGAAGGCGCGCTTTCCGGACCGGCTGCACGTGGAGATCGAGGTCCCGCAGGAGCTTGAGCAGGCGCGGCTTCCGGCCCTGCTGCTGCAGCCGATCGTCGAGAATGCGATCAAATATGGCGTATCGAAGAGCCGCAAGGCGGTGGTGCTTCGGATCGAGGCGCGCCACCTCGACGACCATCGGATGGTTCTCGAAATCAGCAATCGGCTCAAAAACGGCGGGCGGGAAGAGCTCCCCGCGGCAACGCATGAAGGCACCGGCCTCGGACTCGCCAACGTCTGCCAGCGCCTCGATACCCGCTTCGGCTCGCGCGCGAGCTGCCGGTTCGGCGCGATGACCAGTGGCGGCTTCAAGGTGGCGATCACGATGCCGGTCGAAACCAATGCTTGAGGACAGACCCCTTCGAGTGCTGATCGCCGACGACGAGCCGCTTGCGGCCGAGCGGCTGCAGCTACTGCTCGCGCGATCGCAGGGCGCTCAGCTGGTCGGGACCGCCAGCGATGGCGATTCTGCGATCAACCTGACTGAAGCGCTGCACCCGGACGTGCTTCTGCTCGACATTGCAATGCCGGGGCTCGACGGCATCGGCGTCGCCCGGGCGCTTGCAGCGCAGAACCCCTCGCCCGCCGTGGTCTTCGTCACCGCCTTCGATCATTTCGCGGTCGCCGCCTTCGAGGTCGAAGCGGTCGATTATCTGATGAAGCCAGTCGAGCCGCGGCGGCTCCAACGCGGGCTGGATCGGGCGCGCGCCTATCTCCGCTCACGCACCAGCGAACCGCAGACGGGCAAGAGCTCGAGCTGGCTGGAAGAATTCTGGGCATCCGACTTGTCTGGGCTGGTGCGAATAGCGGCGCAGGACGTTGACCGCGTTTCGGCGGAACGCGATTACATGCGCCTCCACGTCGGCCGCAGGAGCTGGCTCATTCATCATTCGATGGCTGCGCTCGAGGAAGGCCTGGACCCGAACCTGTTCGTCCGGCTTCACCGCTCGGCAATCGTGCGCAAGGATTTCATCTCGGGCTTCACCCGCAACCAGTCGGGGCGGTGGATCGCCCGGCTGTCCGACGGCACGGAGCAGCCAGTGGGGCGGCTCTACTCGGACCGCGTTCGAGCGATCGCCGGCCGTTAAGCGACGATCGCCGTGCCGGGTCCGGTCTGCGACAGCGCCAGCGAAGCTGTCGGGATAACCAGCATCGACATGGCGATCAAAGCGGCGAGCACGCACAGGGTCCTAAACATTTCGCGTCTCCCTTTTTGCGACGCGGACTTTTTACGGTCGAGGGGAGATCCGGTCCGCGTCGCAGCTTCGATATGCGCGCGAAGCACGGCAATGTCGCGGTCGTGTCGATAGCCGAGCGCGGATTGTCGCCGGCCCGACAAAGCGCCTTCGGCTGCGGCTGAATCGACGAACGGCGGTCAGCCGGCGTTCAGCTTTCGGGCGCCCTCGCCACCGCGATCGACCACTGCGGTGACGGCCACATCCGCGCAGACGTTGCCGAGCGTACGGATGATGTCGGGGATCATCTCGACGGCGACCAGCAGCCCCAGGGGGGCGATCGGCGCTCCAAGCGCAAGGGCGATCGGAGCGATAGAGCTGATGTAGCTGATCTCTCCGGGCAAGCTGATCGCGGGATAGCTCATGACTGCGCCGACCAGAGTGGCGGCGACGATCGCCCCGGGGCCCGGATGGAGCCCGACCGCATAAGCCACATAGATGGCGACCGCGGTGTTCATCGCAGGACCGGTCGCGCGGAACAGCGCGACGGCGATCGGCAGTGTGACGTCGACGACTTCGTCGCGCAGGCCGATCTGCCGCGCACTGGTGAGCATTGCAGGCAGGCAGGCGAGCGAGGAACGCGTCGAAATGGCGATCCCTTCGGGCGGGAGGACAGCGCGCGAGAAGCGGGCGAGCGGGACACGTCCACCGATTACAGCGACGGGATAGGCGGCGATCGTGATGACGAGACCGACCGCGGAGACGAGGACGATATAGTGGACTAGCGCCGCGAAAGCTGCTCCGCCGGCGGCGGCGCCGAGGCCGAACGCAAGCGCCAGAACTCCGACCGGCGCGAGCATCAGGATCCAGCCGATGATCACCAGGAAGGCGTCGGTGAGGCCGGCGAAGAAGTCGACCAGGCTTGCGCGCCGGCGCGGTGCGATGCGCGAGACTGCGAGCGCGAAGAACAACGTCGCCACGACCAGCGGCAGGATGTCCGAGTTGGCCGCGGCGGAGACGATATTCTCTGGGATGAGATCCTTGAAGAAGCCGGTGACGCTTCCGCTCGTCGCCTGGGCGTGGATCGGCTGGGCGTTGGCGATCGCCGAACGAAGGGCCTGCACCGATGAGGCCGAAAGCGGAACCACCCGCAGCAAAAGCAAGATCAGCGCTGCGCCAATGATCGCCGACGCGGTGGAGAAGATCACGATCCACAGCACGGCGCGGCCGGCAATTCGACCGCCTCGCGCCGCCTCGGCGCTCTCTGCGATTCCGGTGACGAGAAGGCCGATGATCAGCGGCACGACCGTCATCTCGAGCGCCTTCAGCCACAGGCCGCCGACGATCGATGCCGTGGCCGTCGCTCCCGACCGCAGCGGATCGGTCCACTGGGCGCTTACAATGCCGAGCAGCAGCCCGACGACGAGCGCGCCTAGGACGAGCCACGGCATCGGCCCGTGAATCTCCGGCGAAGCTTCCGCGTCTTTCTTGCTCAACGCGGCTTCCGGAACTCGTAGACAAAGCGGTCGGTATGTCCGCGAACCTTCGGATCGAACACCAGCAGAGTGTGGTCGTCCGCGGGGTTGCGCAGCACATCGCTGCTCTTCACGAACACGAATCCCGCGCGTTTGAAATCGGCCTTGACGACATTGGGATCGATCCGGTGGAGTTTTTCGACTGTCGCCCGGGTGTCGCTGTTCGGATTGGCGATATGGTCGATTACGGCGATCTCGGCGCCCGGCTTCATCGAATTATAGACCGCTTTCAGGAAGGCGTTCGGATCCATTTGCGGGATCTTGTACTTGGCGCTCTGCCAGTAGGTGTCATGGTAATTGTCATTGAGGATCACGAAGTCCGCATAATTCTTGGGCAGCGCGGCGGCCGGATCCTCGAACGGCGACGAGACGATCGACACATTCGGGTGCTTGGCCATGAACGCCGCGAAGGACGCCTTGGTCTTGTCGCTATAGAATTGCGTCGGCTCCCACACCGTGTCGTGGCCCTTGGGGCCGACCACGGGGGCCATGATCTCCGCCCAATAAGCATTGCCTCCGAACAGATCCAGGACATGCATTCCCGGCTTGAGTCCGAGGAACTGAAGCACTTGGGCCGGCTTGCGCCCCTCGTCCAGCTTGACGTTGTCCGGAGTGCGATCGGGTGCGGCGACGGCGGCGACGATGGTCGGCGCCTGCGGCGAGGCGACGGCCGGAGCGATTGCGGTTGAAAGGGTGAGCGCGACAGCAAGAGTCTTCAGGTGGCGCATTGTCCGTCTCCTCTCGGCAGAGTTGGGCCGTTCTATTGATCCCGAACAAGTTACGCCAGCGTCACGCTATCATCGTTGATCCGACAGGCTTTTTCGACCAAGGTGCGAGCCATCAGCCGTTTATCTGGGGGGTACAATGGCAACTGTCGTCGCGTCGGCTGCCGACCGCAAAGCGTCGGAGCGCAAATTCTATTCACGCATGGCGCTGTTCCTGGTGTTCATCGTGCTGCTCGGCTTTGCTCCGAGCTTCTATTTGAGGGGCGTGGTCCCCTCCTACCCACGGCCGAATCCGACGCTCACTCCGTGGGTCATTTTCCATGGGCTCGTATTCACGACCTGGATGGCGCTGCTGATTGTGCAGACGCAGCTGATCGCCGGGCGCAAGCACGCGCTTCACATGCAGCTCGGCAAACTGGGCATGCTGTTTGCGATCCTGATGATACCGGTCATGTACTTGACGGCAGTGTGGCAGGTGTCGCGCGCCAACCAGCCTCCGTTCACCGATCCGCTGACCTGGACGATCGTCCCGCTCGGGACGATCATTCCCTTCGCGGTGCTCGTGTGGAACGGCTGGGAAAAGCGCCGCGACGTCCAGACGCACAAGCGTCTGATGCTGAGCGCTGCGATCCTCGTCGTCATGGGACCGAGCGTTGGCCGGCTGCCGATCGCTCCGCCGACTGTGGTCGGCTTCACGATCCAGATGCTCGCCGGCTTCCTGCTGTTCGTCCCGCTGATCCTGTGGGACCGCAAGACTGTCGGGCAGGTCCATCCCGCGACCAAGTTCGGGATCGGCATGGCGGCGCTCTGGGTGATCTTCCCGCTTTCGGTCTTCTGGCTGAACCTGCCCTGGGCGAAGGTTGCCGCGCACCTGCCGGGGGTCGGCGCTTAAGCGGCTTTGCTTCTTGCCATGGCTGCGACCAACTTGAGTGCCTCGTGCGCGGACAGCGCCGCGCCTTCCTGCCACTGACCGAGATAGCTCAGATGCTCGCCGGCGAAGACGATGGGGCCTTCGGGGCGGAGTAGCTCGGCATAGCGTGGGCCGCGGCTGCCGTCGTTCCACAAGGCACCCGCGCCAGCCGACCAGGGCGTCTGACGCCAGCCCACGCTGATGCCTTTGCCCAGCAGCTGCGATCGCCCTGGATGGAGCGCCTCGATCGACTCGCGCGCGACACGAAACCGGTCGGCGAAGCTCAGGGCCGCGAACGCGTCGGGGTTTTCGGCACGAGTCCAGCCGAAAGCATAGGCACCGACGAGGACGCCCTTGGGCGCACCGAACCGATCCGAAGGATAGACGACATTCTCGTTCAGGCGGTCGGTCCAGGCGAGGCCGCCGTAGATGAAATCGTCGGTCTCCCAAAAACGCGGCGCTTCGAAGGCGACCTTCACAGCGTCGAGATAGGTGACGCTCGCGAGCGCGGCTCTCTTTGCCGGAGAGAAGTCATTGGGAACCGCTGAAAGGAGCGGCGCCGGAAGCGTGCACACGCAATAATCCGCCTGGGTGACGCCGCCGCGATGCTCGATGCGGACGCCGCTGCCCGAACGGCGGATGGCGGTGACCGGCGTACTCAAACGCACCGCGCCTTTGATTTGGTCGAAGAGGGCGCGGGGCAGCCGATCCATTCCGCCGACCGGCTGAAGCATCGTCGGCTGCATGTTCGGCTTTTCCTCGAAGAAGAACGGCGTCGGCGCTCGCGACGCGACCGAAAGCAGCTCGCCAAGCGGCAGCGGCTGAAGCGGGACCGGTGCCTGGGCATAGCCGCCGGGCTCGATTGAATAGCCGGAGCTGCCGGTGGGCCGGTAAAGTCCGTCTGGTCCGATGTCGGCATAATCAGCGAGAAACCGGCGGACTGCAGCGATCTCGTCCTTCGACGCGATACTATCGAGCGCGTGGCGGTCGATGGCCTTGGCGAGCAGCTCGCCGAGGCGGCCGCGCATGTCGGCGACCATGCGGCGCTCTGGTCGGACCTTGCCTCCGAAGTCCCACCGAGCGCTTCCGTTGGTGTTGACGAACACCTCCATCGGCACGCCGAAGCGGCGCGCATAGCCGAGCATCACCCGATGCGTGGACGGGATCCGCGTCGCCCCTGCTTCGAAGTACAAGCCCGGGCCAAAGGTCGCGCGCTGGTCGGGCCTTCCCGTCTGGACGATCCGGTCGCCGCCGCGGATCGTCCACACGCGCCCGCCGACCCGATCCGCCGCCTCCAACACGGTCACTCGGTAACTGGCCTTCTGCAGCTCGTAGGCGGCGACCAGCCCGGCGATTCCCGCGCCGAGCACGACTACTGAAGACACCTTCGGAGCACGAGGCAGCGCGAAATTCTCGGCGCCCGCCGGCGTCGCGGCAGCGAGCCCGAGCATCTCCATCGCCGCATAGGCTGCGCCTGCACCGCCGACCCTGCCGATCTGTTCGATCAAAGCGCGGCGGGTCAGCGCCATCAGCGAACCCTGGTGAACAGCGCCTTCGGAAGAGCGACGTGGACACCCTTGTTGCGGTCGACGAGCTCGGTTTCTTCGACGTCGCCGGCGACGCTCATCAGCATGTAGGCATCGTCGCGCGTCATGCCTTTCTGGTTCACCAGGAAGTCGAGCATGTTGGTCAGCGCTTTGCGTGTCGCCCGACTGAGGTCGTCGTCGAAGCCCATCGAGATGTAGGACGTCGGCGTTTCGGCACGGGGATATGTCGACTTCATCCCCTTGTGGAGGATCAGCTGAAGCGTGCCCGTTAGCGACGTTTCGAGCGCCGTTATGTCGACCTCGCCATTGCCCTGCGCGGCATGGCCGTCGCCGACTTCGAGCAGCGCTCCAGGAGCGTAAACCGGGAAGAAGATGGTCGTGCCCGCGACCTGTGACTTGTCGTCCATGTTGCCGCCGCTGATGGTGGGGGCCGTCGAGTCATAGCGGCCGAACGACGCCGGCGGCGCGACACCCATGCTCCCGAAGAAGGGGTGCAGCGGCACGTCGATACCCGGTGCGAAATGCCCGACCATTCGCTGGCGATCGAGCGGCACGATCTTAATCCTGGAATAAGGAAAATCGTCGGTCAGGAAGCCCACGCCGTAGCGAAAGCCGTTGTAGGCGTAGGGAATGGCGAGATCGATGTTGAGGATTCGCACCTCGAGAGTGTCGCCGGGTTCGGCGCCTTCCACGGCAATCGGGCCGGTCAGGATATGACCGCCGGGACCTCGCTCGCTTTGCGGAACGCCGTCGAACACGGCTCGAAGGCTCTTCTCGACGTCGCCGGGAGCGACCCCGGCCTTTTCAAGGCCCGTAGGGCTGTTTGTCAGCAAGGTATGGACTACGACCACATCGCCGGATTTGACGGTCAGGACGGGCTTGGCGGTGGCGTCATAATGCCCCCACGCCACAGTCGTTGGAGTCGCTGGAAGATCATAGGTCCTCGCCCCGGAAGTGCCGGAGGCGAGCAGTGCCGCGGCAACGACGGTGGATCTCGCAAGGACGCGTGAAACTCTCATGCATGCTTCCCCTGGCCGAACGCCTGGCCGACTCGCTCCTGTTCGTGGCCAGAGCGGCAGACTGACAGCAATTCGGGGCCGATGCCTCCAAATTCTGCGACAAGCATACGCATCGGCCTGACGCCTCGAGCGTTCTTTAGGAGAACCCCCTGAAGAATGGAGCAAGCATATGACGGATCATTCCGACCATAATCATTCCGAAGAGATCAGCACGCTCAACACGCTGATCGCCACCACCATCGACAGCGTCACCGGCTACGAGAATTCGGCCAAAGACATCGACAATCAGCGCTTCGCCGAGATTTTCCGCCAGCGCGCAGACGAGCGCCAGCAGGTGGTCGAGGACCTTCGGAACGAAGTCCGCCGGCTTGGCGGCGATCCCGAGGACAGCGGCTCGTTCATGGGCAAGACCCATCAGCGGTTCGAGGACCTGAAGGCCGCCATCACCGGTCAGGACGAACAGGCGGTGATCAACGAAGTCGAGCGCGGCGAGGATTACCTCAAGGAGAAGTTCGAGACGGCTCTCAATTCGGATGCCCTCAGCGGCGAGGCCCGTTCAGTGGTCGAGCGGTGCTATCAGTCGGTCCGTTCCGGTCATGACCAGATGAGCCAGCTCAAGCACGGCCTGGAATCGCCGAGCAACGCCTGACGCCAAAAAGGGGCAGTCCCGGCGACTGCCCCTTCTCCACTCTTAATAGCCCATGAGAGCAAGGACTTCGCGACGGCTTCGCTCGTCCTCGCGGAAGGTGCCCATCATCCGGCTGGTCGTCATCATGACGCCCGGCGTCTGCACGCCGCGCGCGGTCATGCAGGCGTGGCTCGCCTCGATTACGACGGCGACTCCCTTGGGCTGGAGATGCTGCCAGATCGCGTCCGCCACCTGCGCGGTCAGCCTCTCCTGAACCTGAAGCCGGCGTGAGAAGCCGTGGAGCACGCGGGCGAGCTTGCTGATCCCGACGACGCGTTGGTCCGGAAGGTAGGCAATCGCCGCCTTGCCGATGATCGGCGCCATATGGTGCTCGCAATGCGACTGGAACGGGATGTCCTTGAGCAGGACGATCTCGTCGTAGCCCCCGACCTCCTCGAAGGTTCGGCTGAGGTGCACCGCGGGATCTTCCTGGTAGCCGCGAGCATATTCCCGCCAGGCGCGCGCGACCCGCCGCGGCGTGTCGAGCAGGCCTTCGCGATCGGGATCGTCTCCGGCCCAGCGCAGCAACACGCGCACCGCTTCCTCGGCTTGTTCGCGCGTCGGACGCGCGATAGC